>JAZRLU010000304.1:0-2014 GCA_045647045.1 Eubacteriales bacterium | reverse complement strand
GGTATGCACGAAAAGGTGTTTGCCGATGCACGCAAGAGCGGATATGCAAGAGTGCGCGTTGACGGCATACTTTACGACTTGGATGAGGATATATCCTTAGATAAAAATAAAAAGCATACGATAGACGTCGTTGTTGACCGTTTGGTTATCAAGCCCGACGTGCTCTCAAGGCTTTCGGACTCTGTTGAAAGTGCGCTTAAGGCGGCAGGCGGCAGAGTTACCGCCCTTACGGTGCCAAGAGACGGAGAGGGAAGGGAATACGAGTTTTCGCAGAAATATATGTGCGAGGAGCACGGTATAAGCTTCCCCGAGCTTGAACCTCGTATGTTCTCCTTTAACAATCCCATAGGCGCGTGCCCGCAGTGCTCGGGTATCGGTAATATGCAGCAAATATCCGTGCGCAAGCTTATTCCCCATAAGGAGCTCTCCCTCCGTGAGGGCGGTATTGCGGCAAACGGCTTTAAAACTATGACAGAGGATTCGTGGACAGGTCCTGTGCTTGCCGCGGTAGGTAACGATTACGGCTTTACTCTTGATACTCCGCTTGCAGATTTTTCCGAAAAGGCTCTTGATGTTCTTATGTACGGCACGCGTGACGGTAAGAAGTATGACGTTGTACGTTACTTCGGCGGAGAGGGAAAAAAGCAAAGCACCACCTTTGACGGTATAGTAAGCATAATCGAAAAGCGTATGCGTATGGCAGGCGGTAGCTACTATCAGGATTTTGTAGAGGATGTTGCTTGTCCGCGCTGTAAGGGCAGAAGGCTTTCGGATCTTGTTCTTGCGGTAACCGTAGGCGGTCTTAATATTGACGAGCTTTGCCACCTTTCGATAGGTAAAGCTATAGAGTTTGTAAATTCACTTACCTTCAGCGAGTCTGAGGAGAAAATAGCAAGAGAGATACTTAAGGAAATAAGATCCCGTCTTTCCTTCCTTATGCGCGTAGGTCTTGATTATCTTGATCTTGCAAGAACGGCAGGTACGCTTTCGGGCGGTGAGGCGCAGCGCATCAGGCTTGCTACGCAGATAGGCTCGTCTCTTACGGGTGTGCTTTATATTCTCGATGAGCCAAGCATCGGCTTGCATCAAAGAGACAACGGTAAGCTTATAGGAACCTTGAAGGATCTGCGCGACCTTGGCAATAGCGTTATCGTTGTAGAGCACGATGAGGATACGATGCGCGCATCCGATTTTATAGTAGATATCGGTCCGGGTGCGGGCATTCACGGCGGCGAGGTCGTTGCGGTCGGAACACCCGATGAGGTTGCGGCATCCGAGGCATCGATAACGGGTGCATATCTTTCGGGCAGACGCGAGATCGCAGTTCCAAAGGAAAGGCGCCCCGGTAACGGCTCTTATCTTCGTATAATCGGCGCACGTGAAAATAACCTGAAGAATATAAACATGGATATTCCCCTCGGCTGCTTTGTTGCCGTAACGGGAGTATCGGGCAGCGGTAAATCCTCTCTTATCAATTCCGTGCTTTATAAAACACTCGCACGCGACCTTAACCGTGCAATAACCTATCCCGGTAAGGTAGAGCGTATAGAGGGGCTTATGCACCTTGATAAGGTAATAGCGATAGATCAAAGCCCGATAGGCAGAACTCCGCGCTCCAACCCCGCAACCTACACCGGTCTGTTTACCGATATACGTAATCTCTATGCAAAAACAAGAGATGCAAAGGCAAAGGGCTACGATGCCGGCAGATTCTCCTTTAATATAAGAGGCGGAAGATGCGAGGCGTGCGAGGGAGACGGAGTTAAGTGTATAGAAATGAACTTCTTGCCGGACGTTTACGTAAAGTGTGACGTTTGCCGCGGTAAGAGATATAACCGCGATACCTTGGAGGTCAAATATAAGGGCAAGAGCATATACGACGTGCTTGAAATGTCGGTAGAAGAGGGAATTGCCTTCTTTGACGGAATACCGCAAATTCAGCGCAAGCTCCAAACGCTCTTCGATGTGGGACTCGGATACATCAAAATCGGTCAATCCTCGACCACTCTTTCGG
>JAZRLU010000303.1:0-4688 GCA_045647045.1 Eubacteriales bacterium | reverse complement strand
GTTATAGACGAGGTGCTTACAACGCTTGAAAACGAAGGATATGCTTCTGCATCCTCCCTCTCCATTACCAACGGAAACGGAGACGAGTACGGTATTGCGGATATCTACATCCTCCCCGAGGATGCGGCAGGCTACTCCATAAAGAACGTGCTTGGCGGTAACAAGGCATTTGCCGTTATCAAGGAGGGCGAGGACCGCGCGGCGGCGCTTGCCCAGATACTTGAATGCGGCAAGGAAGAGAGCGATCTTTTCGTTGATTACTTCGATCTTTACAAGCCCGAGGCATCCGATATGGTGTTTGAAGGTCAGTTTATCTACCTTGGCTATCTTATCGGCTACACCGCAAGCGGCGGTATCATAAGCTATAACGTTTATGAAAACAATGAGGATTACTACAGCTACCACAATAATATCTTTGACTATGACAAGGGCGTTTACGCTATGTACAGCGTGAACTCGTTTGACCTTGAGGGCTGGGATTACACGGCGCTTATCCCCGGTGTAAACCGCGAAACGTATGACGTTGTAGAAACCTATATAGAGGATGCGCTTGAGGTGTGCAGCCATACGACCTTTGAAAACGTTGAATATTACGATACCGGCTACTATGACAGCTACGTTAACTCGGCGTACGGTGATACGCTTGATATGTACGTAAACCTTGATCCTACCGCTATGGTAACGCTTTCCGAAAGCGGTGGAATTACGGTGCAGGCAGTTCCCTTCTTTGAGCAAACGCAGGTAAGGCGCGAGTTTTATGCGGCGGTTGCTACGGCTATAGTTGCAACGGTTGTTGCGGGACTTATCAGCATAGTTGTTCCCGGCTCGGGCGTTGTTGTTATTGCGGTAATGAAAACGGCTATTATCACCGGTCTTTCAAATATGGTTATCACCACGGGTATGGCAATGCTTACGGACGTTGTGAAAACCGAGCTGCTTGGCATAGAGCTTAACGAAACCTTTAACGAGCGAGTGCACCGCTACGTTATAACCGCGCTTAACGCATACTCGCTTGGCGTTGTTACGGGTGCATTTGCAGGCGGACTTCGCTACAGTAAGTTCAGCAAGAACTCCGGCCTTAATCTTTCCAAGACCTCCACGGCATCGGAGAGAATGCAATACAGGCTTGATATGCTTGATGCGCAGTATTCGGGCGGCTTGCTTGATGACAGTATGGCGGCAAGAATGGAATACGAGCAATATAAAATGGCTATAGAATCTGCAGACTACTCTATGAGAAATATTACGAACAACGTGATCTACTGCTCGGGCAGAGACGTACGTAATGCAAAGAGAGTTGTTAAATTGGTAAGGTTTACAAAAACGTTTGATATAAAAATATGGGGAGGTGAGGATTAATGGAAAACGCACGCACAATTGATTCAGTTATTATAGTCATCGCAGCTATACTTGCTATTGTGCTGATAATAGCTATTATCATTACGGCGATTTCCGGCATTAACCCCTTTGTACTGATGAGCGGAAACACAGAGATGCTTAACGATATAGTTGAGAGCTCATCGGCGCGCAACACAAATATTCTTGCCGCACTTTCGGCAGAGGGCTCACCTACCCTTTACCCCGTTGGACTACTTGGTACGGACAGCTACCGCTACCGCGATGCTAACGAGCGCGAGCCCATATTCAAGACATGCAACACCTACGAGCTTATGATAGAGGCATACAACAAGCCTGCAAACAGTAACGCGGGCACAGAGGTATACGGCCCGTTCGGTATTGAGTTTTCTATCCCCGAGGTAAAGCTTAACGAGGCGCAAAAAAGCGCCGTTGATTCAGCAACGGAAGCGCTTATCGGCTCTATACTTATTCCCTACCACGCGGAAAGCTACAGTGACGGCAGCTATATCAGCTGCGTTGATCTTGCATCATCCGCTATAACGGTTGAAAAGCACGTAAACGGTGTTTATGAGCCCGTAGCATCGGTTACCGACACCACCTGGAGCGTTATTATGGAAAATAACGGCGGCATTGCCGTATTGCGCGAGCCTGACGGAACGCTTATATACGGCGAGGGTGAATACAGAGTAAGCATTTATCTTTGCCAGATGCTTATCAGCGGCAAGGACGGGAATATGAGCTACGAGCTGCAAAAGCCCGAGTGCGATCTTTACACCCTGCACGTAAACCGCCACGAGTGCGCAAACGGCGTGCTTATTCCGAGCGGTGATACCGTAAGCTACGATATCCAGCTTAACGTTATAAACGACGATACCGCGGTATCATACTCCACCGGCAGTAAGATCACCGTTGGCGGCGAGCTTAAGCTTGGAATCTCACTTTCCGAGGATAGGCACGAGCTTACCTCAAACGTATTTACCTCACTTGGCGCGCGCGGCACGCTTGAAATCTACCTTTACGATTATTCCGCGCAGGATTACGTGCTTGTAGACGAGTGCGAATTTCTTAAGGGCTGCGAGAGCTATTACAACACCTCGCTTACCCTTGGTGGCGAGAGCTACGTGAACGGAAAATACAAGATCGTTATGAACTATGACAGCTTCCTTGAGCATATCTCCGAGGAATACGAATACTACTTTGTTTTTGAGAGGTGACGGATATGAAGTTAGCTATTTTCAGAATTCTTACAACTCTCTTTATCATCGTAGCGATCGTGCTTACGGCAAATATCATCATAGGCTCATTGCAAACCACCGTTTCGCGCACAACGCACGAATACACCGCGGGTAATGAGAGCTTTGCGATAGCGGTATCGCAATTTTGCACGGAGCTTTCGGCATTCGGCGATTATACAGAGTTTTACGAGACCTCTTATGAAGAATATGATCGCACGCGCGAGGTGGTTTTACTTACCGAATCCTTCTCGGACATTATTCTTGATAACGATACAAAGATCTATCACCTCACCGTGCCAAGCGGCGGTGAATGCCAGCTTTACGCACATTATATAAACGGAATGTCAAACGAAATACGCATACTTGACCTTGTATCGGGTAAGCCCATTATAGGTAATATGGATAAGCTTTCGCTTTGGGATGAAGTAGGCGAGATAGGTCTTGTTTATACCGGCGAGGTGCGTGAAGGACTTGCACTAACAGAGCCCGTTGAATTAAGCTTCGGTAACACCTACCAGCTTGCGCGCTATTTCTGGGAAACACCCGTTACAATGTTCCCTGCAGGAAAATATGACGAGGTGCACTTTGAGGTATATAACGAGAGCGGCAAGAGAAACGATAGCGCCCTTTCTAAGGATAAGGCGGGTAATATCTCGGTTACGTCTATGGACGGCGGATACTTTAAGATGTATTCCGACCGTACGGGGGGCTTGCTTGTACCCTATACGGTTTCTTGGGAAAACTCGCCCATACTCGATATAGTTATAGAATCCTATAAATATGAAACGGGCATACAGCTTTCCCCCGAGGAGGTAACGCCCGAAATTATGAGCTCGCTTACCGAGCTTGAAACAAAGAGCATTCCGAGCTTCCTTACGGAAAGCCTCTTTGACAGTCTGTTCCCCAACATACAGACTCTGCGAGTATATCTTGACAGTGACGATAACAGCAATATGCTTTATACCCTGCCCGCATCGCTTAAGCACATTGAGCTTGTAAACAGCGGCACAAACCGCGTAACGGTAAACGCATCCTTTACGGGCACGGGCAGTAACACCAAGATGACGGTTATAGGCGCAGTTACCGTTGCGGGCAACGGCACCGATCCCACCTTCAGCGGCTTTGAGGCATTTGTGCTTGAGGCAGGCAGCAAGGATGCTATGTCCACACGTGTTGAGATCTCATCCCGAAATGCACTGACAGTATCACCCGATGCGGTGAACGTATTCTCGGATATCGGCGCACTTACCCTTATTGCAAACCACGCGCCCCTTGAGATCAAGGCAGGCGCGGGTGCAACGGTTACCAATGCACTCAGATCCGGTAACGGCGGCTCGGCTATCGTATGCAAATCTCTTACCGTTGAAGCGGATATGAGCATTACCGTATACGGCGGTAGGGGCGGTTACGGATATGCAGGTAAGGATGGAAAAGAGGGCTACTTTGTAGGCGAGGGCGAAAATATCAGCGCCCATCGCTTTAACGGTACAGACGGCGGTAACGCAGGTAACGGTGGATGCGCCGTTATGGCAGACCGCATCAAGATAACCGGCAGCGGCACCGTATCTCTCTACGGCGGAGACGGCGGTAACGGCGGCAAGGGCGGTAACGGCGGCAGAGGCGCAGATCATACCAAGCTTGGCTTCTGGCAACAGTTCTGGCACGGCACGCTTGACGGCTACGGCGGTGACGGCGGCAGCGGCGGCAACGGCGGTGACGGCGGCTACGCTATGATAGTTAACGAAAAGCTTGAATGCTACTCTACCCTTAACGTTTATATTAGCAACGGCGGTAAGGCAGGAGGACGCGGCACAGGCGGCTACAGCCAAACGCACAGCGGTATGGACGGCTATACCGACGGCACCAAGGGCGAGTCCTACGGTTACCTCGTTATGAGCGGCGTGACCATCGGCAACGCGCCACAGGAAAAGGAAAAATAATCCCGATCTGTACTTGATCTGTTTTAAAATAAAGCTTGGGAGCACCGCGGTAATACGCGGTGCTCCCTTTTGATTATGAATTGATGCTACCGCATCATGAATTCTCGCGGTTTGCTACGCAAATCGCTCCATGAATTGGCTACGCCATGAATTG
>JAZRLU010000302.1:0-8029 GCA_045647045.1 Eubacteriales bacterium | reverse complement strand
CGTAAGCTTCGATCATAAGATAAAGCACTCCGACGAGTATTATGAGGAGTATATGGAGAGTTTTGTTCCCAATACAAAGCCAAGATTAGCTTACCGCTTCTTCAAGCGCACCTTTGATATAGTATCATCGCTTATAGCGCTTATACTTCTGTCTCCCGTATTTCTTATCATAGCCATCGCCATTAAATGCGATTCAAAGGGCGATATCATATTTAAGCAGGATAGAATGGGCAAGGACGGCAAGGTGTTTACCTGCTACAAGTTCCGATCAATGAAAACCGATACCCCGCGAGACACCGCAACCTCTCTTCTTACCAACCCCGGTCAGTATCTTACACGTGTGGGCAGGGTACTTCGTAAGCTTTCGCTTGACGAGCTTCCCCAGCTTTGGTGCGTGCTTATCGGTACAATGTCCGTAATAGGCTACCGCCCCCTTGTGCTTACAGAGGCAAAGTGTAACGATATGCGCCGCCGCCTTGGCGTTTTTGAGATGCGCCCCGGTATTTCGGGCTATGCTCAGGTGCAGGGAAGAGACGACGTTTACTATAAGAACAAGGCGATACTTGATGCGGAATACGTAAAGAACGCATCCCTCGGCTTCGACGTAAAGATATTGTTTAAAACTGTTGCCGTAGTGCTTAAAAGAGAAGGCAACGATTCCGAAAAAATCAAAAAATGAGGGCGTTTATGGACGTTACGTTTATCATACTTACAAAAAACGAAGAGGTTAATTTACCCGATTGCCTTAATTCCATAAAGGATTTTGCAAAGCGCGTTATCGTTGTTGACAGTGGCAGCACCGATGCCACCGTAAGCATTGCGGAAAATATGGGGGCAGAGGTTTACTACCACGAGTTTGAGAATTATTCGCGCCAGTTCAACTGGGCTATCGATAATCTTGGCATAGATACAAAATGGACCTTCCGCCTTGATGCGGACGAAAGGCTTACGCCCGAGCTTTGCGAGGAGCTTTCTCGTCTTGCCGAGGAGCACGCAGACGATAACGTTAACGGCATCGTTATGGAGTCTTGGCTCTACTTCCTTGGCAGAAAGATCAAGCACGGCTGCCATAACAAGCGCAAGATAATGATGTTCAAAACCGGCATCGGACGTATTGAAGACAGAAAGATGGACGAGCACACCGTTCTTTCTGAGGGTGAGGCTGTTGCGGCTAAAAACAGATTTATCCATTACGATTTTAAGGATATGACGCATTGGATACATAAGATGAACTGGTATGCAACGCGCGAGATGCAGGATTACTTTGACTTTGTAAACGGCGCCGCCTGCGACATAGAGGGCAACGATGCCGTTACCGCAGGTATAAGAAAAAAGAAATTCGGCTTTTACTATAAGCTGCCCCTCTTTGTGCGCAGCTGGATGCTGTTTATCTATAATTACATATTCAGACTCGGCTTCCTTGACGGCAAGGAGGGCTTTATCTACAACTATATGTACCACAGATGGTACCGCGCGCTCGTTGATGCAAAGATATACGAGCAAATGAAATTCCCGAAAGAATTTGAAAAGACCGGAGCGTTGAAATAAATTTTACCTCATCCGTGCGGTGCGGTAAGCTATGTAAAGGCATAGGAGCTTTATATGAGGATATTGGTGTTATCTACCGTATCGTATACCGCAAACGGTATTGCAACGGTGATAAAAAATTTATATGCAAATAAAACGTTTGCCGCGGAGGATATCACCTTTGTGTTCCCCGGTGAATGCGATGGGGAAATGGTGGCAGAGCTTTCCGCCTTCGGTTATGACGTTATCACGAGGGCATCGCGCTTTAGCAACCCTATCCGTTACGTGAGGTTTCTTGTAAAGCTTATGAAGGAAAAAAAGATCGAGCTTGTGCACGTGCACGGCAGCAGTGCTATGTGCTTGCCCGAGATGTGGGCGGCGTTCTGCGCTAAGGTCCCTGTGCGAATAGCACATTGCCACAGCAACAAAAACAAGTACGCTTTTCTTCACAAGGTGTTCAAGCCTATCGTTAATAAGCTTGCTACACAGGCATATGCGTGTAGCACTGCTGCAGGAGAATTTCTTTTCGGTAAAAGACCCTTCACCGTTATAAATAATGCGTTTGACGTTTCCCATTATGAGTTTGATGCCGAAGAAAGGCAGCGTCAGCGTGCCGCGCTCGGTATAGCGGACACCACGGTAGTTATCGGTCACGTGGGAGTTTTCAATGTTCCGAAAAATCAGATCTTTCTTGTAGAAGCCTTTGAAGCCTATCATAAGAAGAAAAACGATTCCGCGCTTATTCTTATAGGTGACGGACCTCTTAAGAAATACGTAGAGCAAAGCGCCTATAAAATGAATATCGGAAGGTGCGTTCATATGCTTGGCTCGCGTGATGACGTTTATAAAATTCTCAATGCTATGGATTGCTTTGTATTTCCTTCTATATACGAAGGCTTTGGTATAGCACCGGTAGAGGCGCAGGCAAACGGCTTAGCCGTTATCTCGGCTTGTGACAATATTCCGAAGGACATACGTATAAACGCCGCCTTCCGCTTTATATCACTCTCGGAGGGCAAGGATGCGTGGGCTGATGCGATAGCAGAAATGCAAATGCAGCGCGATCCCGACGGCAAATCAAACGTAATAAATGCCGGTTTTGATATATCGGCTACAGTTGATAAATTGCATACCGAATATGCAAAATTATTAGATCAAGGAAACTAAGCTATGCAAATAACTTTTTTGGGAATTGTATGGATAATAGCTATTTTCTTCACGTCTCTTATGAAGGACGTAAAAGGCTTGCTTTCCATTACGCTTCTTTCAATGGTGTTACAATGTAATAACGCGATCGTCATAGGTGACGTAAGTATAGGTATACAGATCTTTACCGTCTCTTTCGCGCTTGTGAGATTTACTTTCCTGCCTTCATCGCAAAAGCGCGATAAGGCTTATAAGGACGTTATTGCGATAATGGTTTCTCTTATTGTCGCATTAGCATTCAGCCTTATAGTAAATCTCACGTTAGAGTCAACGAATCTTCTTGGATTGCTTATGATAATCGTTTACATTGCCTTTGCGTCGGTTATCGCCAAGAAGAATATAAATATTGACAGCCGCTGGCTTGAGAAGACCGAGAACTTTATTATTGCATTCGTTCTTTGCATTGGAGCGCTTCAGGTCTTCAGTAAGTACGGATTCTCTCTGTTTGACACACTTCTTACAACCTTCATATACAACGATACCGTAAATACGGATATCATATTCCACCATAAAACTACAGCGGCATTTTATTCTACGTTTATGGAGCCCTCTTATTGTGGAGCTTTCCTTGTAGCAGCATTTGCGGCAGTTATTATGCGCCGTGAATCTACGCGTAAAAATGTAGTGATTTCCGTGTTGCTTGTGATTGCGATCCTTCTTACAAGATCCTCTACGGCATACGGCGGCTTGGCTATAATCATACTTATGGCGCTGTTCGTAAGGTCAAGCAAGAAAATATACAAAACCATTATACCCTTTATCGTTGTTATAGGTTTTATCGTTGTTGCGTTCAATATGGACGTGCTCAACGAGGTTATATTCGATAAAATAGGAAGTGCCGGCTCTTATACTACAAGAATGAACTGGAACAGATATGCCTGGGAGGCGTTCCTTCAAAGCCCCCTGTTCGGTATAGGATACAAAAATATCCGCGCCAGCAGTATATACGTCAGCCTTCTTGGCGAGATCGGTATTGTAGGCACGCTAGTTTATACCGTGCTTATTCTGTTTTGCGTATCAAACGCATTAAAGCGTAACGTTAGTGATGAGCGCCGTTCAAGATTTCTCTTTATATGCGGCGTTATCGTATGCCAGAACATCGCTTGCCCCGACCTAAACTTCAGCCCGTTCTGGCTGGGACTTTATCTTCTTATGCTTGCGATCAAGTGTGAGAAAACCGAAGAGGCAAGCCTGCCAACCCCTGAAATTCAGCCCACGGGTAAACCGGCAAATAACGGCACCCTTAAGATTGGAGGGGCAATTAAATGAAGGTTGGAGTTGTAACTTTCCATCAGGCGCTTAACTACGGCGCCGTGCTTCAAGCGTATGCTTTGCAAAGATACGTGAAAAAGGAATTTCCCGAGGTAAGTATAGATCTCGTTGATTACCGCTGCCCGTATCTTTCGTATCTTTACAGTACAAAATCGAAAAACACGGGTAACGTTGTATACAGAACGCTTCGTAAGGCTCATTTCCTTATGAAAAAGCGCCTCTTTACCTCGTTTATAAAAAAGAATATTTCCTTAAGTGCGCCTTATACAGTGGATACCGTGTCAGAGGCAAACGCGGTTTACGATAGATTTATCGTAGGTAGCGATCAGGTATGGAACCCTAATCTTACCGATTCGGATATAAACTATCTTCTTGCCTTTGCAGACGCTGGCAAGCGCTATTCATATGCAGCATCAATAGGTCTTAGCGAAATTCCCGAGGAGCACAGAGCACGTTATATAAGCGAGCTTTCACGCTTTTCGCATATTTCGGTAAGGGAAAGCCACGCCGTTGATACACTTTCCGCTATCGGCATAGGGCAGGGGGCTCCCACGGTCGATCACCATATTGACCCGACTCTCCTTATCGGTATGGATGAGTGGTGCAGCGTTGCCGCCCCCGCGCGCAAAAAGCAAGACTTCGTTCTTGTGTTTTCGGTAGATTATTCTAAAGAGCTTATAGATGAAGCTGTGAGCTTCGCAAAAGAAAAAAACATACCGGTGTATTACGTTGGTCAAAGAACGTCCGATCCCAACGTTAAATATCTGCCGTTAGTATCGGTAGAGGATCTTCTTGCGCTATTCCGCGATGCGAGCTATACGTTTGTGAACTCATTTCACGGTACTGTATTTTCGATCCTTTTCCATAAGCGCTTCTACACGCGTATGGTACATACCGATGGCAGAAACAGCAGGATAGTAAGCCTGCTTGATAAGCTTTACTTATCCCACAAAACGCATGCCGACAGCATAGATTCCGAGACTGATTGGTCAGCGGTGGATGCGGTTATAGAGGAAGAAAGGCAAAAAACCAAGAAATACGTGGCAGAAATAGTAAAATGAAAATAGAACGCGCAAAAAATAGTGTAAAAAGCGTATTTTGGGGTGCACTCAATAAGGCTGTAAACCTTTTGATCCCTTTCATCATACGTACGGTGCTTATTCAAAAGCTCGGCGAGGAGTTTTTAGGTCTTAACAGCCTTTTCACCTCTATTATACAGGTGCTTAACCTTACAGAGCTTGGCGTTGGCAGTGCCCTCGTCTTTAATATGTATAAGCCGATAGCAGAGGACGATACGTCAACGTTAAGCGCCCTGCTTGCCGCATACAAGAAGATATACAGATTAATAGGTCTTATAATTCTTGTGCTCGGTGCGGCACTTATCCCCGTGCTTCCGTTTATAGTAAAAACAGAGGAGCTTGAGGGCACGGGTATAAGCCTTTATGCTCTTTACGGCATATATCTTTTCAATACGGTTATAAGCTATCTTTCGTTCGCTTATAAGAAATCTCTTCTCACAGCATATCAGCGCCACGACGTTATCAGCAATATAAACAGCATTGTAAACGTGCTTTTGTATTCCTGCCAGCTTATTTGCCTGTTTGCTCTGCCAAACTACTATACATACGCTCTTTTGATACCGTTGTTTACGCTTATAGACAATATTATCGTGCATTTTGACGTTAAAAAGCGCTTCCCCGAGGTGCTTGCGGCAACGCCGTCTCAAGATGCGATCAACTATAAGGAGATATTCAGCAGCACAAGGTATATCATCGGTCACAAGGTAGGTGCTGTTATAATCCAGTCAGCGGACAGTATAGTTATATCAATGTTCCTCAGCCTTTCGATGGTTACGGTGTACAGTAACTACTTCTATATCGTATCGGCGCTTGTCGGCATAATCAACGTAGGCTACAACGCGATACTCGGCGGTGTTGGTAACAGTATCATAACCAAAACAAAGGAAGAGCTTTACGATCTGTTTAAGCTTCTTTCCTTTATCCTCTTTGGCGTGGTATCCTTCTGCTCAAGCATGCTCTTCAGCCTTTATCAGCCGTTTATGGAGATATGGATGGGTAAGGAGTTTTTACTTCCGCTTGATACCGTTATCCTGTTTGTTTTTTATTTCTACGTGTGGCAGATACGCGTTGTGCTCCTCATCTTCAAGGATGCGGCTGGAATGTGGCGCGATGATTTTTTAAAGCCCTACATTGGAATAATAATAAATCTTACCCTTAACGTGCTTCTTGTAAACCTCATCGGCATCGGTGGCGTTCTTATTGCTACGATAATCGTAATGGCGTGCGTTTATGCACCTTGGGAAAACATCGTGCTTCACAAAACGCTCTTTGAAAGACCGAGGCAGGGGTACGTGCTGCGCCAGCTTTTGTATTTCGTTATAACGGCGGCGGTAGCGGCTATAGCATACCTTGTAACGGGTATCGTTCCCGGTAGCGGATACGTAGGCTTTATTATCAAAGCGGCGGTTTGCGTGGTTGTAACGCTGGCGCTTATCTGCCTTTGCACCTTCTATCTGCCTGAATTTAAAAATGCTTTGAAGCGAGTTTTAAAAGCAAAACGATGAATAATATAAACGTTTACGATTTAAACAACTCCTGCTGCGGCTGTACGGCTTGTGCAAGCATATGCCCCACCAAGGCTATAGCTATGGTGGAAAACGAAAGGGGCTTTTACGTACCGAGTGTGGACGGTGAGAAGTGCATCGATTGCGGCTTATGCAAAAAGGTGTGCCAGATAGGGAACAAGCCCTGCGGTAATACGCCGTCGGCAAAATACGCGGTGGTCAATACCGATGAGTCTGTTAGAATGGTTTCTTCAAGCGGCGGCTTTTTCACAATGCTGCTTGATGCCTTGATAGCGCAATACGGCAATAGCTTTTACTGCTTCGGCGTTGCATTTGACGGCAATATGGCTGTTGAATACCGCAGCGCATCAACGCTTGACGAGTGCGAGGCATTCCGCGGATCAAAATACGTGCAAGCGCGCCTTGGTGATACATATTCGAAGATCGCACAGCTTCTTTCTGCAGGCAATTCCGTGCTTTTTGTCGGCACGGGGTGCTATTGCGCCGGACTCAAAAACTATATTTCTGCAAGTAAAGCAAACACCGATCGGCTTTACACGGTAGATATCGTATGCCACGGAACTCCTTCAGGGGGGCTTTGGCGTGAATATTTAAGCGCGCTTGAAGCTCGCGGCGGCGCAAAAATAA
Source organism: Eubacteriales bacterium (assembly GCA_045647045.1). GTDB lineage: Bacteria > Bacillota > Clostridia > Oscillospirales > CAG-272 > UBA1740. The sequence continues at coordinate 792 of JAZRLU010000302.1, read as the reverse complement.
GTGCATACAGCTTCCGTAATAAGGCGGAGGGTTGGAGAGGGGTGCACCCCTCGGCATCCTATGAGAACGGCACGGACGTTCCGCGTGATGATCTCTTTATGTCATATGCCAAGCTTTTTGGCAATCTTTCCTTAAACAATTCCTGCTACACCTGCAAATACGCCTGCACGGAGCGTATGGGTGAAATCACCATAGGTGATTTCTGGGGTATTGAGGCATCTGAGTGCAAGGAGCTTGATGACGGCAGGGGCGTATCTCTTTGCCTTGTTAATACCGAAAAGGGCGCAAGGCTCTTTAATATGTCTTCGGCATCCGCAAGGGTCATGCCTATAAACGATGACTCCTATCTTCAGCCTCAGCTCCGCTATCCCACGGGTAAAAACATACTTTGCGATAGCTTTTGGGTTGATTTCGGTAAAAACGGTTACGAATACGTTGCTAAAAAATACGCCTGCAAAAGCAAGCTCTACCGTGCGTGGATGAAGGCGTGCGCAAAGTTTAAGCAGGTAACAAGAAGGCTATTTTCTAAAAACGGAGAAAAATAATGATTGAAAGCACCCGTCTTATTGCGGCACTGCGCGAAAAGGTGTGCGGCGGTGAGGGCATAGCGTACGGTGAGCTTACCGACGGTGAGCTTAAGGCGCTTTACAGCCTTGCAAAATCGCAGGATCTTGCGCATATAGCTGCGGCGGCACTTAAAGACGTGCTTGCCGAGCGCGATCCGCAGATTAAAAAGGCGTTTGAGCAGGCACGCTTGCTTGCCTCATACAGATAAGTCGGATCGTAGCCATG
>JAZRLU010000301.1:0-1458 GCA_045647045.1 Eubacteriales bacterium | reverse complement strand
GCTTTAGCGGCACTGTTGCCGACTATACGTGGGAGCAGCTGCGCGAGGCAAGGGTGAAAAACGAAAGGTACAACAGATGTGACGTGCTTATGACCTTTGAGGATTTCCTTAAGTATTTTGCTTGGCGTGATCTTACGCTTGCTATAGAGCTTAAGGTGTGCGGCATTGCAGGCAAGGTCATAGATATGCTTAAGCGCTACGGTGCTTATGAAAAGTCTGTGATCACCTCGTTTTCCTACGATGCGCTTGTAGAGGCAAGGGCGTATGACCCCGAGGTAAAGCTTGGCTGGCTTTACGTTTCCCATACCGCACAAACGCTTGAAAAGCTCCGTGCCATTGGTGCGGTGCAGGCTTGCCCAAAGGCGGAGGAAATAAAAAAAGAGCATCTTGACGAGCTCTATGCAGCAGGCTTTGATTGCCGCGCGTGGGGAATTGCAAATACCGAAATTATGCGCTACGCTACCGATATAGGCGTAAATGCGGGTATGACGGTCAATTTCCCCGATAAGCTTATTGAGTATATAAAAGACAAATAAAGCAAAAAAGACTACCCGATGTAGCAAAAGTGCATACGGGTAGTCTTTTTAATCAGTTTACGTAAGCAAGCCTGTCCTTTGCAAGGCTAACTGTTACGGTTACGTTATAGGTGTGGTTGGTTTTTTCAACCGTGCCGCCCTCGCGCTTGATGATTATCCTTGTAGGCTCGGTCATCTCACCGGAATCTCCAAGCCCGCGGATCTTTGAAAATACAAGCGTCACATTACCGTCCGTGGGCACTTGGTACTCTTCATCTATAGGTGCGCACAAGTCTCCCGGTGCGCGTGAGGCATCAAGATTGCTGCCCGTAACGGTTGAAAGATAATAGATATCCTTGCGCCCCAAAAGGTAGGAAAGCAGGGAATTGAGATATTCCTCATATTCCGCATCATCCAAGGTAAGATAAAGGGTATTTTGGCGCAAAAGTGCCCCGTCAAGCCTCGGCTGCGGCATTTTGTTAAGCGAGGCGGCGCCGATAAGCTCGCTATCAAAAAACTCCCCAAGCTTATCGTTTTTCGTTATATCGTCAGCACACGCGCTAAATACGGTCAGGCATATCATAAGCACGCATACCGCTGTTATAAATCGTTTCATTTGTTTCTCCATAGCTTTGATGTATGTAGTATACCACACACCGGGCACAAAAGCAATAATAATTGATAAATTATGCGCGCGCGTATTGCATTTTATCCGTTTTTCTGTTAAAATGGTATTTGTGAAAGTTTTTAGTATTTTTGGGAGGGGTGAGATGTGAGGTATCTTGTGCCGTCATATTATTTCCGCTTTCGTTGCATAGCGGATAAATGCCGCCATAGCTGCTGCATAGGCTGGGACGTTGCCGTAGACGGTGATACCGTAAGCACGCTTTCCGAAAGCTCTGCCGCATCGGCACGCGAGCTGTGCGCACACACCTACAAAGAG
>JAZRLU010000300.1:0-3698 GCA_045647045.1 Eubacteriales bacterium | reverse complement strand
ATCGAGGAGGCTGAGGAGGACGGTAACTTTGAGAAGAGCGAGACAGATCTTATAAAGAGCGCCATAGAGTTCAACGAGCTTGAGGTAGGCGATATCTTCACGCCCAGAATTGATATAACAGCAGTAAAAAGAGAGGCAACGAGGGATGATATCCTTGCGGTATTCAAATCCACCGGCTTCTCACGCATACCCGTATATGAGGATGACCTTGACAACGTTGTAGGTATCCTCTACTACAAGGACTTCTTTATCAAGGAATTTTCTTCTATAGAAGAAATAATGAAGCCCGTTACCTTTGTTACAAAGAATAAGAACGTAAACGATCTTATGAACGAGCTTCAGGAAAAGAAGCTTCACCTTGCCGTTGTAACCGACGAGTACGGTTCTACCGCAGGTATCGTTACGCTTGAGGATATCCTTGAGGAGATCGTTGGCGATATATGGGATGAGCACGATAATATTGAGCTTGACGTAAGCGAGGTTGGCGAGGGTGAATACATTGTATCCGGAAAAGCCAACATCAGCAAGGTATTTGACGAGATCGATATCGACGTTGAGCCCGAGGCACTTACCGTTAACGGATGGGCTATGGAAAGCCTTAGCCGTATTCCCGTTGAGGGAGACGAGTTTGAGGCAGACGGCTTGCACGCAAAGGTTCTTAAGATGAACGGAAAGCGTATCGAAAACCTTCACATAGTAAAGCTTGCTCCCATCGATGAGGAAGAGGACACGAAGGAAAAGAAAAATAAGCACTCCGACGAGGATGAGACCGAAGGCGAGGAAGCCTGACCTCTTCCCTACGGGAGCATCAAGAGAGAATAGCTTTGGCAATGCCGGCTATTCTCTTTTTGTTTTCCGGGATATGGCGAGGGCCCGGCGCACCGATGATATTATTGGTTTTTTGGGGTAAGACGAAGCTTTTTTTGCAAAAAATAGCGCTATAAAAATTTACTATTGATTTATTTACGTTTTTATGTTAGAATAGTCTCGGTTAATCTTTTGTTCATATTCTCAATTTCTCAGATGAGGTAATATTATGAAGATCCGTACCAAAAATATGTCGTATGACGAGGTAATGGCGCTGAAGGTGCCAAAGCACAAGAGCCCGCGCAAGCCTTCTATAATTTTAAGAACGCTTATAAACGTTATCTCGGTTTTTGATCTTTGGCGTGCAAAATTCAAGTGCGAGGGGCAGCTTCCTCCAAAAAGTGAGGGCCCGTGCCTTATCCTTATGAATCACTCCAGCTTTATAGATATGCAGATCGCGCACAGAATTCTCTTCCCCCGCCCGTTAAGCATAGTTTGCGGCTATGATGCCTTGGTTGGCAAGAACTGGGTAATGAAGTGGATGGGCTGCATACCCACACGTAAGTTTATCAGCGATATTGCGCTTATACGCGATATGAAGCACGCGCTTTCAAACGGCGTTAACGTGCTTATGTACCCCGAGGCAGGCTACTCCTTTGACGGTACGGCTACTGCGATACCCAAGCTTGGCAAGCTTGCAAAGATGCTTGGCGTGCCCACCGTTTTTATAAAGACCGAGGGTGCATTCCTGCGCGATCCGCTTTATAATGAGCTTCGCCTGCGCAAGGTACCCGTAAGCGCACGTATATCCACGCTCTTCACACGCGATGAGGTGAAGGAGCTTGATACAGACGAGATGGACAGGCGCATTGATATGGCGTTTACATTCGACAATTTTGCTTGGCAGAGAGATAACCGTATAGAGATAGACGTTCCCTTCCTTTGCGAGGGACTTGAAAGAACGCTTTACCGCTGCCCCGCTTGCCACAAAGAGGGCAAAATGCAGGGAGAGGGCCGCAGGATAGTTTGCAAGGAGTGCGGCAAGGCGTACGTAATGGACAGCTACGGTCAGCTTAAGGCTGAAGAGGGTGAGACGGAATTTTCTCATATCCCAGACTGGTTCCGCTGGGAGCGCGAGGAGGTAAGGCGCGAGCTTGAAGCCGGCACTTACTCGCTTGATATCCCCGTAAAGATCAGCATTATGAACGACTTTAAGGCTCTCTACTCCGTAGGAGAGGGACGGCTTATACATACCCTTGAGGGCTTCCGCCTTACGGGATGCGACGGCAAGCTTGACTTTTCGCAAAAGGCGCTTGCATCCCATAGCGTAAACGCGGATTATTACTGGTATGAGATCGGTGATACGATCTGTATAGGTGACAGCCACGCGCTTTATTATTGCTTCCCCGATGAGAGCGTTTCGGTGGCGAAAATAAGGCTTGCGGCAGAGGAGCTTTACAAGATGCATCAGGATGCGGAGTTCCACCGTGCGCATTCCAAGGAAGTATGCGCTCCCCACGCAGCCGTTGCAAATTAAGAGGTGCTTATGGGCAGTGTTGAATACGTTGGAGACGAGTTTAATATCAACGGTCTTACCGAGATAGTTTTCGATGCAAATTCCGTATATCCCGAGCGCGACCGCGATTTCAAATACGTTGGCGAGCTTCGGCTTGGAGTACCGCACGGCAGAGGAATTATGACGTATGCCGACGGCAGCGTTTACATAGGATATTTCGTTAACGGCAGAAAGCAGGGCTACGGCTCGCTTCGCGGTACAACCGGTACACACACAGGTAACTTTGTTAACGATAGGCTTGAGGGGCGCGGCACATACGTTGCCAATGACGGATCGGTTGTTTATACAGGCGATTTTGTAGGCGGGCTTATGAGCGGAACGGGAAGCTGCATTTTTGCCGGTGGCGGCAGCTATACGGGGCAATTTTTGAATGGCGTACAGCACGGATTTGGTACTCACATCTGGGCAAACGGAAACGTTTACAAGGGCGAGTTCGCGGGCGGCAAGATGCACGGCAGAGGCAGACTTATTTTTGCTACGGGAGATACCTACGAGGGTGAATTTGCGGAAAATCTTTTCCACGGTAACGGTACGTACATTTGGCGCGGCGGAAAGACGCGCACTTGCAACTGGATAAAGGGTAAGCCCGATTGGTGATAATATCCACCTGATACCCTTCACAAGAGCGGCTATATGGTACTTATGCCAATAGCCGCTTTTTTACGGATATGAAAATATTAACAAATTGTAAATAATGTACCATAGTAAGCTTTTTTTGTATATAAATATGGAATTTTTTTAACTTTTGTGGTATAATATCTGTCGCGGCGCTCGGGGTCGACTTTTGTTGTGCCTTTTTTTGAGCTACGCTGACAGCGATTATTAAATATTTTTTATATGGAGGAAACATTTATGGCTAACAAGTATGTCTACCTCTTTTCTGAAGGTAACAGAGACATGCGTAACCTTCTCGGCGGTAAGGGTGCAAACCTCGCTGAGATGACCGGCATCGGACTTCCCGTTCCCCAGGGCTTTACCATCACCACCGAGGCTTGCACTCAGTACTATGAGGACGGCAAGCAGATCAACGATGAGATCATGGGTCAGATCATGGACTACATCGTTAAGATGGAAGAAATCACCGGTAAGAAGTTCGGCGATCTTGAGAATCCCCTTCTCGTTTCCGTTCGTTCGGGCGCAAGAGCATCCATGCCCGGTATGATGGATACCATTCTTAACCTCGGTCTTAACGAAGAGGTTGTTGAAGTTATGGCTAAAAAGTCCGGCAATGCTCGTTGGGCATACGACTGCTACAGAAGATTTATCCAGATGTATTCCGACGTCGTTATGGAAGTCGGCAAGAAGTACTTCGAAG
>JAZRLU010000299.1:0-4991 GCA_045647045.1 Eubacteriales bacterium | reverse complement strand
GCATTGCCGCCCCCCGTGCAAGCTGGGGCATACATTACGAAACGTATAAGCAGGGCGAGCTTTCGGGCTCGGAGTTCTGCGATATCATAGGCACTGTGGGGAAGGGCAAGGGAATTGCCGCACGCATTGCAGACTTCGTTCTGCGCGAGCTTAGCGGTGAGGTAAACGAGGAGATCACAGATCCCAAAAATCCCTCGCACCGCGGAGCGGTTATCCTTTCCGGCGGACTTGCCGAGTGCTATTCGCTGAAAAATTACATAAGAAAAAGAATAAAAGAGGCTTATCCGCGCGTTGACGTGGTAAGCTTTGACGAGATGCCCGTGCAAAACGACGGCTTTTCCATCCTCTCGCATGAGGATTCGGCTTACGCTCCCGCGCTCGGCGGCGCAATAGTGGCGCTTAAGAACGAGGAGATCAAGACCGGCTTAAGCCTTACCTATGCAACATGGGGCTGCTTCAAAAACCGTTACAGAGTGCTTTGCATCTTTGTAGACAAGGGTACTGCGATCAAGGACGGAGACAAGTTTTCAAACTCCTTTGCGCTCTCACCGAAAAATCAGCAGTCAACCGAGATCCCCGCGGTTATAAAAGGCGAGTGTATATACAGCACCACAATAACCACGGCGGATATAATGAAAAAGGGCGTGCCGAGCGGCGAGTTTTACGACGTTGATTACAGGGGTATGAAGCTCCGTTGCCTCTACAAGGAGGTCGTAGAAAACGGCGTAAAGAGAGATATGTACTATCTTGTGCTCGGCCCTGAGCTTAAGGCTGTGGATAGCCCTGCGGTAAAGGAGTTTGAGCACCTGCGCCGCGATCCGAGAGCACGCGCAAATATGTTAGCCGAAAGGGCAGAGCTTGAGAAAAAGATACACCTTAAGGTGGTTGCGGGTACGGAGGAGTCCGAGATAAAGCTCTTCCTTCGCACCTTCGATACCGTATACCGCAAGAGCGTAACGCGTCAGATAATCGGTCTTTTCCATTCGGAAAGCGGCAGAACGCCCGATTCGCTTTGGATGAAGGAATCCGTTGTTGTTGATATGAAGGGTAGGATAGACGTAAAATACGAGCTTATGCCCATAGCACCCCCTCACGCAAGCGTGTACCGCGTTCGCTTTGCCGATATGAAGCCGGGCGAGCTTCCGCCAAGGGCAAGTGTGCAGGATATGTACGTAGAAGGTCCGCCGCTTAACGTGGCACTTAACATAGGCGATTAAGGCAGTTAGGAGAAAAAATATGGCAAGATATAAAATAACCTTTTCCCAGGGTGTAGGCGTTACGGCTCCCGACGACGTCAGCAGAAGCTGGAACCCCTCCACCGCGGAGCTTATAAATGCAAATACAAGCATCGGCCCTGTTGATGCTTACGATGATTTCGCAGTTCTTAAAATACAGCCCTCCTGCTACGAGAGGCTTGAGGGTACTCCTTACGGCATACAGTACGATTCCGCCGTGCACGGTGCGGCAGGTGAGGTCATCACGCGTAGGCAAAAGGCATCCGTGCAGGAGTTTATGCAGCAAAGGCGCGGATTTGGCTTGCTTGCCGACCCCGTAGGCAGCGGTAAGACATACGAGGCGTGCACCGTTCTTTCCGAGATATGCTACAGGGGCGGTATAGGTAATATCCTTCTCGTTGTGCCCGAGCAGGTGTACGATGAGTGGATAACCGTGCTTGAGCTTAGGTTCGGTCTTGGCGAGGGCGTGCTTTACAGATTCCCCTCGGAGATGCCGCGCGATATAAAGGACGTTCTTGTTCCTAAGGATGACTACTACGTGCCGAAGCGCTCTATCATAGTAAAGATGGAGGACTTTGTGCGCTGGCAGCTTTCCTCTCCCTTTATGAGATGCCTTTACGACGTTGTTGTGGTAGACGAGGCGCACCACCTTTCCGAGGTGGGGGAGGAGAAGTACGCAGGTCTTATGTACCGCTTATCCCTTCTTACCAACCTTAAAAAGAGGCGCCGCACCGCAGGTGACGATAAGCATTATTGCCTGCTTCTTTCGGCAACGCCCCACTCGGGTAACCTTGAAAAAATGTTCCCGATCTGGTATTTCATACGTACTCAGGGCGGTGATCCCGAGGAGTTCCGCTACGATTGCCGCGGCAAGGGCGGTATAGAGGGCTCGCACGATGACGTATTCCTTGCGGAGTACGACGAATATATGAATAAGACCTGCCTCGGTGCGCGCACCGTTGCGCAGCTTATAGACAAGGTAACGCTTTACGAAATGACGGATAACGCCTCGGATGAGGAGCTTGCGCTTGTTTACGCAAAGTATACCGAGCTTATGGGCGAGGGTGCAGCACCCTTTGAGACCCTTGGCGAGAGCGAAAAGCTCAACGTAATAAGATCCGTGCTTGACGTTAATCCGCGCATCAACGGCAGAGTTATGAATGCGGTGGCGTTTGCTTACCACAGAAGGCTTATGGGCTCTATAATGGTAAGAAATCATACCGAGCACGCCAGCGGAAAGCGGAAAATACCGAAAAATATCTACCTTTACCCCACAACGGTGGATATCCCCGAGCGCATAAATATTGCAGAAGGGCTTGATATCGATCTTACCGTGTACCGCGAGGATCCGGAGGGCGGTCAGTTCATCATCAAAAACGGAGAGAGAATGACTCTTTCCTATTATGCGGAAAGCTACGCGCGCCGCGCACCCAAGACGGTTATGGTGGATATGACCAGGCGCATTTTCGATCAGCTCGGTCTTACCGATGAAAGCTTTGCGGGGGAGGACGGTGTACGCCGCTACAACCTTATCAAGTACTACACCAACCTTATGGCATACACGCCCGAGGAGGTAAGCAACCTCTTCTTACCCGTAAAGGCAGGCAAGATACGCCGCAAGGAGATGCTTGCAGCAAAGATAGATCAGCTGAAGGCAATTCTGCGCCGCCATTCGGACAAAAGAGTGCTTGTATTCTTCGACTATGACAAAAGGGGCATCGACGACATCAAGGATGCGGTACGCGAAGCGCTCCAAGAAGAGAGCGATCTTGCGAGCCGCCTTATCGTAGTAAACAGGGCAGAGGATAAAACGCGCGAGTTCAACGAGCGCGAGGATGCGATCTTCCTTGCCTGCCACCGCTCGGCAACCGAGGGTACTAACCTTCAGGCAAGTAATATCGTTATCAATATGCAGGTAACGGTAGATCCCGTTGCTATGGAGCAGAGAATAGGCCGTGTATTCAGAATGGGTCAGAGAAATGACGTTACCGTTTATTCGATAGTGGATATGACCGATCTTGAGGGCTTTATCCTTATGTTCTTTGCAAACGTAAAGCTTCTTTCCGCAAATTCGGGAGATGCAACGATAATCGCAGGCTCGTCAAGCGGAAATATGATAGCGCTCAGGTGTAATACCTGCGGCTCGGTTAAGCTTATCTCCGATGAGGAGTACGAGCAGCAAAAGCGCCTCGGTGTACGAAGCACAACCCTCTTCTGCACCGCAACAGAGGCTTGTAAGGCGCCTCCGCACGGCAGTATAAACGGCACCAGAATGGAGCCCATTACGGTAAACAACTTTATTTGCACCAACCGTGATTGCGGCGCAATGATAACAAGAGATACAAACGGCTACAGCTGTATAGACGGCGGCGGTGTTCTTTCGGAGGATACCACGGGCGCGCAGGGCAATATAAGATGCCTGTTCTGCCACAAGATCTGCGTTATGTCTCACTGTAAGCATTTCGCCCCCGGCGGAAGGTATTCCTATTGCCCCGTTATGAAGGCGGTAAAGGAGGAAAATCTTACGGATGAGGAGCTTAACGATCTTTGCCGTGAGTGCCCCGCGCCCTGCCCCGCAGCCTGCCGTTACGGCACGGGTCGCTCCGCGGTGGAAAGCTGCGCGAGCTGCTTTGAAGGAGAGCTGCCCTGCACGCCGCGTATAATAGATTTCAACACAAATCACGAGGCATCCTGCTCGGTTTGCGGTCAGGGTACCCTTAAGATCGCGCCCCCCTCCAGCTTTACAAGCTACATAAAGGGACTTTGGGACTTCAGGCTCGATCCTTACGCATTTACACAAAAGCTTGAATCAGAGGCAAAGAGAGTAGGTAGAGTTACCCGTATTCTCGAAGCATCTGACAGTCAAACTTAAGAAAGGAGTGGAAGATAATGCCCGAAATACGAATTACCGGCACCGATCAGAGGGAAGCGTTCCTCGCGGTTGGCCGTATAATAAGCTCCGAGGGGATCAAGGTATTTGAAAACGAAGAGCTCAGCGTTGATGCCGATGCCACCAAGATAAAGCACGGCGCAAACGTATACGTATACACAGATAACGGTCAGCACTCTACTCCCGATGAAATGAGCGCCGAGGGCGGACCGCATATGACACCGCAGGGTGCAAGCTGGTTTGCAAATCTGCGTGATGCAGAGGCGGCAATAAGCGGCGCGCAGGGCTCTTGGGAAAGCTTCCTCGTTTCCTTCTCCAACGCCTACAGAAGAAAGTACTTCCTCACCGTATACCCCAAAAAGAGGAAGGATGACAGAGACGATTTTGCAGAGCACCACGGTAAGCAGGCGCTTGCCCTTATCGAAAAGATATATCCCACCCTCACGGGGCTTCGCATAAGCACGGTTACTCAAACCAACGCGGGTGAAGAGGATATATATGCAATAACCCTGCGTATGCACATCAGCGTAAGCATGGGAAAGGCGGTGCCGCTTATCGGTACTATGTATCTTGTGCGCCACGGTGATGAGCGCGGCTTCCGTGCCTCTCGCCTTGCCCCCATGATCGCGGAGGATGCAGAGCGCATAATCTCCTCGCTTTCCGCCTGCACGGAATCCGAGCGCCCCGAGCTTATGTTTGCAAAGGACGATACCACCACCTCTACCGTAATAAGCGAGCTTACCGCAAGGGTAAACGATCTTGCTATGGGCAGGGATAACCGCAATATAGCCGATTACGTGCTCTTTGACGAGCGCAGCAAGCAGAAGATAGATACTATGCTTGCAGGTCTTGCAGAGGGCGCTTGG
>JAZRLU010000298.1:0-4000 GCA_045647045.1 Eubacteriales bacterium | reverse complement strand
TCAGAGTTTGCCGCTCGGGGGCAATTCGATATACATGATATGCACTATACCAATCCGACCTTTTTGCGCCTCGCTTGGCAATATACCACTTCGTGGTATGCGGAGTCTGACGCGCTATCCAGCTGTGCCACGGGTAGATGTAATACTAAATTGTACTTATCCTATTATTTTCACTCTGTTATTTTACCATTTTTCACTTGATTTGTCAACTAAAAAATACGAATATGATTTTTTATTATATCGCTTTTTTCGACACGTGGGGGAAAGTTAATTATTTTTAATATTAAATTTGTTTTTTAAAATAAAAAACTGTAGACAAATTGTGAATAGTGTGCTATAATATAGTTACATAAGGTATTTAATACCTTACAAGAAAGGAGATATGACAATGAAAAGAATTCTTTCGGCACTTCTTGTATGTGTACTTCTTGTAGGTTGCGTATTTGCACTTGCATCTTGCGGCAAGACCCTTTCCGGTACTTATAGTAGCGGTAAGATTCTTGGTTCCGGCGTTTCTTACACCTTCAAGGGTAATGACGTAACTGTTACTTACTCTATCGCAGAATTTGAGAAGTCCATCAACGGTACTTATGAAATCACCACCAACGATGAAGATAAGGAAGTTATCATCTTTACCTTCGGCGATGGCGAAGAGGATGCAGACGATTATGCAGGTGAGTTTGCATTTGCTGAAGGTACAGAGGGCGACACCGAGTACATCAAGATCGGCGGCGTTAAGTACACCAAGGAGTAATTTCCAATAAAAAACGCAGCATACAGCTGCGTTTTTTATTTTTATTAAGAAAAGAGGAACTACGGTTGCCCGTAGTTCCTCACTTTTTGGTTATGACGGAACGTGGAAGCCCGGATCACAGATCAAGGTTCCAGATGCCCTCATCTGCCTCATGGCGAGGGGTTTCTGTACCGGGGGAGGTTGTGATAACGTCCGAGGGGGACTGCTCTACTCTTTCAAATTCGGGATTTGTATATTCTTTCATCGCTTTCTCCTTTCCTCTTTTACGTTACCGTTCAATTTTCTTCACCGATTACCGAGTTACGGTATTCCCTGGCGCTTGCGGCGTACTTCATAAGTCCTTCTACAATTGCATTAAGGCTTGCATCATTGAGCGTTTTTGCATACTCGTAGTAGGAATAAAGGTTATACGTTCCGCTCTCGCCCGTGGAATTGTGGGTGAAGGTTACGTCATCAAGCATCATATACGCGTACATAACGATCTCAACGTATCCGTCTTTTGCTATAGCCGTTACTTTCCTGCCTCCTACCTTGAAGGTGAAATCATCTGCCTTATATCCGTCCCTAAGATAGAATCTGAAGGAAGGTGTGCCGCCAAGATATACTGCAGCATCGGTAAAGTAGGTATTGTTTTCCGGCTTCTTTGCCTCGCCCGTGGGAACGGGTGCGCTGTAATCACCGAGAAGGGTGCTTATCTGTGCAAGCTTTTCGCTTACGCTTGCGGTATTACCGAAGTAAGTATGTGCCGCCGATGCATACACAAGCATATCCTTCATAAGCTTTTTGGTGGTATCGTCATACTCGCCATCAAGCACTCCTCTTGCATAGCTGTACACGTTAAGAGTCCAGCTTGCGGATACGGTAGACGTGCCGTTGTTAAGCGCTACGCTTACAACGATATCCGAAAGTGCATCGCTTGCGGGAAGCGCTACCTTTACAACGTAGCACTCGATGCCGTCGATAATCTCGGTGGTGTACTCTACAGTGCTACCGTTAACGGTAAAGCTGCTAACGCCCGCCGTGGGAATGTATACGTTGTATACGAAGTTGGAATAAAGCGTTACGCTTGTGCGGATCCTGTAGTCTACCATTGCCTTGGGATAAAGCTTGTAGGTAACGGAATCATCAGAGCTTGTGCTCTTCACAAATACGCACTCTACGCCATCTACGGTTACGTAGCTCTTATCAAGATCAGCGAAGGTGTTGCCCGCTGAAACGGTAACCGTGGTATATCCGCCCTCCGACTTACCGAATGCAAACGTTGAGTTTGCATTTCCGCCATCAAGCTTTGCAAAGCTGATGCCGTTGCACTTGATAGTGCCGCCGTTGATAAGCACGCTTGACGTGCAATGCGCATCGCTGAGATCAACAAGCGTTACAGATGCATTTGCAGAGCCGAGAAGATCAATTACACAGTTGTTAAGCGTAATATTGCAGAACTGTGTGGGATCGGCTGCAGCAAACGCGTTATAGGTAAGCACGTTTTTAGTGGTAGCGCCGTTTACAAGGGTGATATTAACGTTATTGAAGATGAAATCAAAGCCGCTTCCACCGGGATAAGGTGTCCAACCACCGGTTGCGGGATCCCAGCTTGAAAGCTTCATAAGAGGCTGCGATCCAAGCACAAAGGTACCGTTCTTTACGGTGATCGAGGTATTGTTGGTGGTTTTCTTCTGCGCGGAGAATACCACTCTGTCTGTTGACGTGAAGGTGTAGCCGCCAAGGTCTATGGTAATGCTGTGAGCCTGGCTGAGATTGTTATACTGACCTTCTTTATAGGTAAAGTCGCGGCGCATAAGAATTACCGTGCCGTTTACCTTACCGTTACTAAGCGCGCTGGGATCGTTATCCCTACCAAAGTAGGTAGCCGCATATACGAACGCGCCGTTTCTGAATACAATGAAGGGATAAGTATTTGCATTGGTGTACTTATAAGGAATAACGCCGTACTCTACAGCAATATCCTCACCGAGGGTATATACGTATCCGCCGCTTGTGTACGTGCCCTCCGAGAAGGAGAGCGTGCTACCGTTTTCGGCATTGAAGGTATCTGTGCTTGCGGCAGCATCACCGAGTACGGTGAATGCGGTATAGCCACTCTTGCCCTTACCGAATTTAACGGTATCGGAGCTATCTGCCTTAGTAAGCTCTGCCATACCTACCGTTACATCCGCAAGAACTGTACCGCCGTTTACGGTTACGTTGAATATAGCACGGGTTGCGCCTGCGGTAAGACCGAGCATTATTTCACCGGTTGCAGCTCCGGTATAATCAAACGTACATTCATTGAATACCACGTCTGCATAGATAGCGCTTTCGGTATTTCCGCCGTTATCCCAGGTTTCGAAGATAACGTTCTTGCCGTTTTGTGCGGTATAATCGGAGCGGAAGGTAACGTTATCAAATTCAAAGCCGAACGTTACGTTGCCGCTGAGTGATCCGCCGTAGTTGTAGCAGAACAGCGAGCTCCATTCATTATTTACAAGGGTACCGTTCTTAACGGTGAGCTTACCGCCGTTATGCGCGCCGCCACCGTAGTAGCACTCAAGGATGTATGGCGTGCCTGCCTTGGTAAGCGTGTTGCCGCCAAGATCGAGCAGAATAGATCCCGTAAGACCCGAGATAAACGTACCGTTTGTCTGCGCGATATCGCTTCTTACAAGAACTACGTAATTTCCATTCGGATTCTGCATAGCTCTGTTAACCGCATCGGTTACGTTAGCATAGACACCCATATAAATCTTATCCGTACCGAAGAGGGCAACGGGATAATCGGTCTCGGATGCATATTCGCTCGGGATAATACCGTACTCGGTCTCTACGTCATAAGCACTCTTTGCCACAGCGGTAAAGGTTGCAGCCTCACCCGTGCATACAAAGCTATAGCTCATACCGTTAAGGCTATTTATGATCGATACAGACTCGCCATTACCGATCTTAAGAGTTACGGATTCAAGCTCGTAGCCCTCCTTCGGTATGAAGGTAACGGTTACAGACTCGCCGTTTTTGTAAAGACCGCCGCCCGTAATGCTTACGTTGGAGCATACGGATTCAACTATATATTCACCGTTTATAAGATTTGATTTTTCGATAAAGCTCCTTCCAAGGTAGCTCTGAGTTGCGGCATTATAGTGCCACTGATCCTGAAGAGCATACTCGGGGCACGCCTCGGGATTTACTATTGCAGAATATGCATCACCGTTTACGTATTCATTCTGCTCTGCCTGCACCTTATCGATACCTGCC
>JAZRLU010000297.1:0-8114 GCA_045647045.1 Eubacteriales bacterium | reverse complement strand
GCTTTTCTTAAACCGCCTTGGCAAAACGGCGGCTGTTACGATAAAGCTTAAAAAGCGCATTCCCGTTGCGGCAGGTCTTGCCGGCGGCTCGTCTGATGCGGCTGCGGTTTTGCGCGCATTGAATAAGCTTTTTCGCCGCCCCTTAACGCGCTCTGCGCTTTGCGAGCTCGGAGCGGCGCTCGGCAGCGATATCCCGTATTGCATAAACGGTGCTACCGCGCTTTGCACGGGCAGGGGAGAGAAGCTTGAATATATAAGCCATCCGCATATACATACCGTTGTTGCAATAGCAAATGAGTTTGTTTCCACCGCAGAGGCATATTCCTCGCTTGATAAGTTCTACGGCGATTTTAAAGAGGATAATGCAAGCGGCGGCAGAGATAAGTACAGCATTCTGGCATCTGCGCTTGCCACAGGCAAGATAGCGCCTGAGGGGCTTTTCAACGCCTTTGAGGCTGCGGTGTTACCCAAATGCAAGGGTGCACGTGCAATTAAGGAAAAAATGATAGAGCTCGGTGCTTCCGCCGCGCTTATGAGCGGAAGCGGACCTTCTGTTTTCGGTGTCTTTGACAGTGCCGCCGCTGCATCTGCCGCTGCCGCACAGCTTTGCTCTTGCGGATTCCGTGCTTATGCAGCACAAACCGTTTGATCGGCACGTAACATAACGAAAATACCTACCGCACAATGGGTGTTGTGCTTATCGGAGAAATAAAATAAGGGTATGGGCAAAGACCTGTGCATTTGTTAAACAAATGCGAAACTTGCGATAAAAACAGAAGAGAGTTAACGGTTTTAGCCATTAACTCTCTTTTTTTGCTTTGTGAAGTTTTTGCTGACGCAAAAGTTAAGTTGTGCTATGCACAGTGAGGTTGTTCGCCACAGGCTCACAGTGAAGTTAAGCTTGCCATCACTTTGCCGTACGGCGAAACTTCACTCACGAAGTGAACTTCACTATCAGAGATAATTTCACTTGCCCAGAGGGCAAACTTAGTTTTAGCGTGTTCTCCGTTATGGATAACACGCTAAATAGCGGTGGGTATTTTTTATTTTTGATTGACAATCAATGAATTATGTGGTATAATATCTATTTGACGGAAAAGCACGCCGGTGCCTTTATACGGGCGTGCAAAAAAGAACAAGAGGGGAGGGGTAAATATGGCTGATAAGCACGATGATTTTTGGGATATATCAAAGCTCGTTCCAAAAAGATCAAAGCCTACTGTAGGTCAGTTTCACACAGAGCCGAAGGTTGTAGACGTTGTTATTGACGGCGGTGAAAGCACCGATAACAAGCATACGATATCCTTTGACAGCTATAAGCAAGCAGCCGCACCCAATGCGGTGAAGGAACCCGTTACCTATACGCCGATAGGGCATAGCCTTATAAGAAGCGTTACGGTTAAGCCTTCTATCGACCGCTTTGACTTTTACGACACCTTCCGCAAGGCGGCGCTTATTTACTATGAGTACAAATGCCCGCGCTGCGATTTTGCCCCCTTTTATTCGTATAAGCCTCAGTATGCGCAAATGAACAGTGAGCAAAAGAAATATTATTTCTTTTGGCGTGACGAGGTAAGGCACGGCAGATATATTAAAACAGACTATTCCTACGTTTATCTCTATGCGTATGAGATACTTAACCTGCCCGATAAAATATCGGCAGAGGAGGGGCTTCGCCTTCTTGTTGATCTGTGGTGCGCATACAGAAAGGATCTGCCGAATATAGACAATAATTTTGCCGCTTGGGTGCAGGATTATTGCCTTATATACCGCTTGCCTTGCCCATTTGACCGTATAGGCGATTTTATATTCGATATAATTTCCGCCTCATCCTTTAAGGAATTTTATCTTTCCGATTCGGGCAACGCGTCATTTGGCTGCATTGCTATGCTTGCATACCTTTCCGACTATGACTGGCGCCGCGGTAAGTATGCAGAGGGCGAGAATGCAAAGGTGTACAAGGAGCATCTTGAAGGTGCTATGCGTAGAGTTATCTCTATGCTTTTGTCCGAGAGCTTTGCAAAGAATGCAAAAACCACGGTGATGAAGCGCTCTGCTTTCCCCGGATCGCTTTGCACCCACTCCGTAAAATGCAATCTTGAAATAGAATACCGCGAATTAAGCTCATCTCCCGAGATGCGCGCTATCATAACCTCGTCGCTTAAATATACCGAAAACAAGCTGCGCGCCCTGATAGGCGTAAAAAGCAGGCTTGCGGTAAAGGAGCTGCCCGATCTTTACAGATCCTTGATAGACCGCTATTTCGCTACAGAGCTTGAAAAGGTGCGCCGCGAGCGTGAGCGCGCAAGCGCCCCGGAATACGAGCGCCTTTACGATGCCCCGGATATGGACAGAAAAGCATCGTTTGCCGATGCCGTTGAAATAGAGCGCGCATCATGGAAAATGACTGCAAGGCTTGTAGAGGGAACAGAGGATTACGAGGAAGACTTGTCCGTAGGACAAGATACTGCCCCCGCCGCCGAAAATACAACCGCAGAAGCACAGGCAGATACCAAGGATAACGGCAGATACGGTCTTAGTGCCGCCGCTTGCGATTTTTTGCGCTCGCTTGCTTGTAATAGCGGAGCGGCACAGATATCACCCACGGATGCCGATATGCTTGCAGAACAGATAAACGAGGCGTTTGCCGATAATTTCGGAGACGTTATACTTGAGGATGACGGTATGGGTGGCTATGCCGTTATCGAGGACTATTTGGAGGACATAATAGAATGGCTGAAATAAATAACGAGGTGCGCGTACCCAAAAGAGTGCTGAACACTCTTATAACCTCGCTTGCGGCAGGCGTTGTGCCGCGTATAGGCGCACCCTATATAGCAATAGGTAGAGAGGACGAGCTTGGCTCGCTTCTTGATAATCTTGACGACGTGGCAGACGGCGGTGCGGCTTGCCGCTTCCTTATAGGAAGATACGGCAGCGGTAAGAGCTTTCTTATACAGCTTGTGCGCGGAAGAGCGCTTGAGCGCGGATTTATATGCGCAGATGCCGATCTTTCCCCCGAACGCCGCCTTACGGGCGGTAGCGGTGCAGGACTTGCTACCTATAAGGAGCTTATTACAAATATGGCAACCAAGGCAGCTCCCGATGGCGGTGCATTACCTACCGTTCTTTCCCGCCATTTTGCAAAAATACAAACAGAGCTTGCCGCAGCAGGCATAGATCCCGATACCGCGGAGTTTGAAGCGGAGCTTAAGCGCCGCGTTGTGCTTATGCTTTCCGAGCTTGAGGGTGACGTTGGCGGATTTGACTTTGCAAGAGTGCTCGGTGAGTATTATACCGCACTCTTAAACGGTAACAACGATAAAAAATCCGCTTGCATCCGTTGGCTGCGCGGTGAGTTTGCAAATAAAACGGAAGCTAATTCTGCACTCGGCTTCCGCGTAAGCACGGTTATAGACGATGATAACTGGTACGGATATATTAAGCTCTTTGCCGCACTTTCCGTAAAGCTCGGTTATTCGGGCTTCGTTGTGTTTATCGATGAGTGCGTTAACCTTTACAAGATCCCCAACAGAATATCGCGTGAGGCAAATTACGAAAAGCTGCTTGCGATATTCAACGATACGCTTCAGGGCAAGGCAAAAAGCCTTGGCGTAATATTCGGCGGAACGCCTCAGTTCCTTGAAGATACGCGCAGAGGTCTTTTCAGCTACGATGCGCTTAAATCAAGACTTCAGGATTCTCGCTTTGCGCAGATATCGGGCTACAGAAATCTTTCTACACCCGTAATAAGACTTCGCACTCTGTCCGGCAGCGAGCTGCTTGCGCTTGTAAAGCGCCTTACAAATCTCTATGCCATGCGTGACGGAAGCGAGCCTCTTGTTACCGATTCGGAGATAGAGGAATTTGTTGCTCTTGCGCGCTCCCGCGCAGGTGCAGACGAGATGCTTACGCCAAGAGAAATAATAAGAGATTTTCTTTCGTTCCTTAACGTTATGCACGATAACCCCGGTACCTCGTTTGCATCTCTTATGAGAAATGCAAGCTTCTCCTCGGCTGATGAAGGTGAGGGAGATACCGATGACGATCCCATACCGCCCTCCACAGGCGCGCAAGGTGTGGACGATGATACCGCGCCCGTTACGAAAACGGTAAGTTTATTCGATATTGATATTTAATTTAGGGCAGAAATGCCAAGAAAGGAGAGATAACGGTTATGAATGCAAATGAAGTGTTTGCCCTTTTTCCCGATTTTATCAAGGAATATATATATAATCACGGCTGGAGCGAGCTTCGTGAAATACAGCTTTCCGCGGCGCGCGTCATCCTTACGACCGATAACAATCTTCTCCTTTCCTCGTCAACCGCATCGGGAAAAACAGAGGCGGCGTTCTTTCCGATAATAGCCGATATAGTATCAAATCCCGCTCCGGTTACAAGCATCTCCGTGCTTTATATCGCGCCGCTCAAATCGCTTATCAACGATCAGTTTTACCGCCTTGACGATCTTCTTGATGAGTCGGGAATACGTGTAACTCATTGGCACGGTGACGTTGGACAGTCGCACAAAAATAAGCTTCTTAAAAACCCCGATGGCATTTTGCAGATAACGCCCGAATCGCTTGAATCCATGCTTATAAATCGCGCCAACGATATACCGCGCCTCTTTGGTGCATTGCGCTACGTGGTTATAGATGAGATACACGCAATGATAGGGCAGGATAGAGGCAATCAGGTGCTTTGCCAGCTTGCCCGCATAGCGCGCCTTATCGGTCATTCTCCGCGCCGCATAGGCTTAAGCGCCACGGTTGGAGACGTGCATCTTGCCGCAGAATGGCTCGGGCAGGGCTCGGGTAGGGAAACAGAGGCACCCCTGCCGCCTGCATCAAAGCTGCATTGGCGCCTCGGTGCAGAGCATTTTTATATACAGAATCCCAACGAGATACAGACGTCCAATCCTTCGCTTACCACCGCAGAGCAGTCTATGCGCGGCTCAAAAGCGGTGCTTGATCCGGGATATGAGTTCCTTTATGACTCGGTATACGGCAAAAAAGCCCTTGTTTTCTCTAATTCAAGAGAGGAAACAGAGTACGTAACGGCAACCTTAAGGCAAATTGCCGCAGCAAGGGGAGATGATGATTGCTTCCTTATACATCACGGTAACCTTTCCGCATCCTTGCGTGAGGATGCAGAGAGCAGAATGAAGGATGAAAGCATAACGAGGGCGGTTACCTGCGCTACCGTTACAATGGAGCTTGGTATTGATATAGGTAGGCTGGAGCGCGTTTGCCAGGTTGGCTCTCCCACCACGGTTGCAGGCTTCCTGCAGCGCCTTGGCAGATCGGGCAGGCGAGGCACTCCGCCCGAGATGGTAATGCTCTTCCGCGAGGAGATACCGCTTCCCAACGCACCCCTGCCTGAAATAATTCCGTGGGAGCTTTTGCGCGGTATAGCAATAGTGCATCTTTACTCCACCGAAAGATTTATAGAGCCCCCCACCTTCCGCAAAATGCCGATGAGCCTTGCCTTCCATCAAACGCTTAGCATGCTTGCATCGGGCGGTGAGCTTAAGCCAAAGGTGCTTGCAGAGCGCATTTTAGCGCTTCCGCCCTTCACAGAGCTTGGCAAGGATGCTTACAGGGCATTGCTTGTCTCTATGATAAACAACGATTACCTCGAATTTACCGAGGAAAAGAATCTCATCATCGGTCTTGAAGGTGAGAGAATTATAAACAGCTTCAAATTCTATGCCGTTTTCAAGGATAGTGAGGATTACACCGTAAGGTGTGATAGCGAGGAGATAGGTACTATCACCACGCCGCCCCCTGTTGGAGACCGCTTTGCGCTTGCAGGCAGGGTATGGGAGGTAAAGGAGCTTGATATACCGAGAAAGCTTATATTCGTAAAGCACGTTCAGGGTAAAATGGAGGTATCCTGGCCGGGTGACAGTGGCGAGATACATACCAAAATACTTCTTGCAATGCGCGACGTGCTATTTAACGGCAGGGAATATGCCTTCCTTTGCGATAACGCGCGTGAGCGCCTTGAAAACGCGCGCCGCGTAGCATATAATGCAAAAATGGATGATACTATGCTCGTATTCCTCGGTGGGCAAAGCTACTGCCTTTTCCCTTGGCTCGGTACGCGCTCGTTCAGAACGCTTCGCAGATTTTTGCAAAAATACGCATCCGAGCTGGGTATATCGGATATCCAGTCCGAGGGCTGCTACTATATAAAGTTTAAGGCTAACGATATTATGGGGCCGCATCTTTTAGAGGCGATCAGCGATATTTTAAGGCGAGACGGGCTTGATACCGCAGACCTTGTACGTGACGGTGAGTGCCCCATATTTGATAAATACGATGAGTTCATACCTCCCGAGCTTCTGCGTGAGGCTTACGCGTGCGATAGATTGCGCGCAGACGAGGTTCTTGAACGCTTCGAGTAAGGAGGCTTTTATGATCTACGATATTCTCGCACCCGTTTACGATTACTTCAACGGAGACGTTGATTACGTCAGCTGGGCGGATTTCATACAGCGCGTGATCGAAAGGGATATGCCGAACACAAACGCGGATCTCGTTCTCGATCTCGGCTGCGGTACGGGTAGTATGACGCTTGAGCTTGCACGCCGCGGCTACGATATGACGGGCATTGACTATTCCGCCGAGATGCTTGACCGCGCGCGTGAGCGTGCCGCCGAAGCAGGGCTTGACGGTAAGATACTTTGGCTTATGCAGGATATGCGCGAGTTTGAGCTTTACGGCACGGTAGACGTTGCCGTTTGCTGCCTTGACGGAATAAATCACCTTACTTGTACAAAAGACCTTGACAAAACGCTCTCTCTCGTTCATAATTATCTTATACCGGACGGACTGTTTATCTTTGATATAAACGGTAAGCATAAGTTTGAGACCGTATATTCCGACCGCTCGTACGTTTTTGAGGATAACGGCGGAATGTGCGTGTGGCAGAACTATTATAATGAAAAAAGCGGAGTTTGCGACTTTTATATAACGATGTTCTCGGAGGATGAGGACGGCAGGTATATAAGAGAGGACGAAACTCAAAGAGAAAAAATGTATACGCTTGCCTCAGTAAAGCGTGCGCTTAAGCGCAATTCGCTTGAATTTATAGGCGCGTATTCGGATTTTAACCTTACCGCCGCCACCGACGGTGACGAGCGTATATACGTTGTAGCAAGATGTAAGAAAGGATAAATACTGTGGCACAGAAGATAAAATCAACCATTACAAGAGGAATGACGCGTGACGGCTCTGCGCGCGTGCTTGTTATCAACTCGCGCGAGATGGTCAACGAGATGATACGCGTTCATAAAACCGCGCCCACCGCTACCGCGGCGCTCGGCAGGCTTTTAACGGCAGCATCGATGATAGGAACGATGCTTCCCGAAAACGAGGATACGCTTACCGCAGGCTTTAACACAGACGGTGAGATAACAAGACTTATAGCGGTTGCCGATTATTTCGGAAACGTAAAGGGCTATATAGATAATCCCAATTCAAATCCGCCCCTTTCGCCAAACGGTAAGCTTAACGTTGGCGGTGCTGTCGGTTACGGTACGTTTTATATGATCAAGGACGTTGGCGGTAAGGAGCCCCAAAGCGGAACTATCGAAACGGTATCCTCTGAGATAGCGGAGGATATAGCAACCTACTTTGCAAAAAGTGAGCAGGTTCCCACCGTGCTCTCACTCGGCGTTCTTGTAGATACCGACCTCACCTGCCGTGCTGCAGGCGGCGTTCTTATCCAGCTTCTTCCGTTCCCGGATGATGCAACGGTAGATCTTATAGAGCGCAATGCCGCAGATCTTACCAACATCTCCCGCCTCTTTGACGAGGGCAAGACCAACGAAGAAATTATAGATATCGCAATGCGCGATATCCCCTTTGATAAGTTCGATACGCTTGAGGTTGAGTACAAATGCAACTGCTCGCGCGAGAGAATGCGAAAGAAGATCAGAGCTCTCGGTAAGGGTGAGATAGTTACAATGCTTGACGAGGCTGAGGCGGAAGGAAAGGCGCGCTCGCTTGAAGCGGTATGCCACTTCTGCAACTCCCGATACAACTTCACGGAGAAGGATCTTCTCTAATTCTGCCACGAAATAAGTCGGAGGCCAAGCGGTCTTAGGA
>JAZRLU010000296.1:0-4217 GCA_045647045.1 Eubacteriales bacterium | reverse complement strand
TCCCTCAGCTTGTTGCAGGACCTATCGAGCGTCCCGGTAACCTTATCCCCCAGCTTGAAGAGCCTAAGAAGTGGAATAACGAAAACGCGATAAAGGGCGCAAAGCATATGATCGTCGGCTTCGTTAAAAAGGTCGCCGTTGCGGATATACTTTCGCTTTACGTAAACAGCATATACAATGACGTGGAAAACGCAACGGGACTTGGCGTTATCATTGCCACCGTGCTCTTTGCCGTGCAGATATACTGCGATTTCTCGGGCTATACCGATATCGCGATAGGATGCGCGCACATAATGGGCATCAGGCTTATGAAAAACTTTGATCACCCCTACACGGCTACCACCATAAAGGGCTTTTGGGCACGTTGGCACATCTCCCTTTCAACCTGGTTCAAGGATTATCTTTACTTCCCCCTCGGCGGATCAAGATGCGCAAAGTGGCGCCACCTTATGAACCTTATGATAGTATTCCTCGTTTCGGGCCTTTGGCACGGTGCGGCTTGGACTTACGTTATCTGGGGTGCTATCCACGGTCTTTATCAGATAATCGGTCAGCTTACTATCAAGTCAAGAAACAAGCTCATCACGGCAATAGGTCTTAAAGAGACCTCGCCCCTTGTAGTATGGGGCAGGCGCGTGGGAGTATTTGTGCTCGTATGCTTCTCGTGGCTGTTCTTCCGTGCAAACAGTATGGCGGATGCCATAGCGCTTATCCGCGCACTCTTCACGGGCTGGGGCACAAGCTTTAGCCAGTCACTCAACCTTATGGGGCTTGATCTCACGGCTATCCTTACCTGCATTCTTTCTATAGCGATACTGCTTATCATAGATAACCTGCTTAAGTACGAGGATGAGGTCGGCGGCTCGTATATCCTTACTCGCGGCGGCTCCTTCATCTACTACGTTTGGATGATCCTCTTTGCTTGGGCGGTGCTCCTTTCCAAGGGGGAGAGCAGTACGTTCATCTATTTCCAGTTCTGACGGGAGGTAATAATAAATGAAAACAGTTAAAAAAATTACCGCCGTCATAGCGGCGATCCTCGTTATAATTCTTCCTCTTGCGCTTATAATAGGAATGATCTATTCCATACCCGCACAGTATGCAAACACCTTTGTCGGTGAGCTTGACGAAAAGTATGAAAGGCTTTATTCAATAGATGAGCCGAAGATCGTTGTGGTAGGCGGCTCGTCCGTAGCCTTCGGTCTTGAAAGCGAGCTTATTGAAAAGTATATGGGTATGCCCGTTGTAAACTTCGGACTTTACGCCGATCTCGGTACAAAGGTAATGCTTGACCTTTCGCGCGATGCGATAGGAGAGGGCGATATAGTTATCCTTGCCCCCGAGATGGATGCGCAAACGCTTTCTATGTTCTTCAACGCAAAAACCACCCTTCAGGCAACCGATGAGAACCCTGCGATGCTCCGCCACCTTCGCGGTGACGATATCTTTGCTACCCTCGGCTCTTTCTTCGGTCACCTTAAGGAAAAGTACGGCTACTACGTAGACGGTACTCCCAATCCCTCCGGTGTCTACAACGGCAACAACTTTAACGAGTACGGCGATCTTGAGTATGACAGACCTGAAAACGTAATGTCCCTTACCTACGATCCCAATAAGCTCATAGAGCTTGATATCTCGATACTTGACGATAAGTTTGCCGAATATATCAACGATTACGCGCGCGAGTGTGAGAGGCGCGGCGCATCCGTGTACTTCACCTACTCGCCTATAAACGAGCCCGCGCTTGCCCCCGGTACTACCGCGGAAAGCATCGCGGAGTTTGAGCGCGCACTTGCAGATAAGCTTGACGTTGAGATCATAAGCGATATTGAGGACTGCATACTTGGCGCAGGCTATTTCTACGATACGAACTTCCACCTTAACAACGCGGGCGAGCGTGTAAGGACCTTAAGGCTCTTAGACGATCTTATACTCGCCACCGAAAGATCGGTTCTTGTAACCGAAACTGAGCCCGAAGAGCCCGAGATAGAGGGCGGAATGATAGTTATCCCCCCCACGGATTCCGAGGGCGGAGATAATACCGAGGGCGGTAACGGTAGCGGAAACGGCGGCACCGATGCGGGTGACACCCCGTCAGACGAGCCCGAAAAGCTTGATCCCGATCTTGAGATCAATACCGAGTATTTCGTATACGAAAAGGACGAGGTAGGCAACCTTACCATTGTAGGTCTTACCGATAGAGGCAAGGCGCAAGCCGAGCTTACCGTGCCCCTGTTTGCCAAGGTAAAGGGTGATGAGTACCGCAGGGCGGTAACCGCAATAGGCGAGGGCGCGTTTGCAGGCTCGTCTGTTGAAAAGCTTACGATCACAGCCGATTCCTATCTTGATACCTTGCGCAACGGTGTATTCCGCGGCGCATCCAATCTGCGCGAGCTTTATTTGCTTAAGCCCTATGCGGAAAGCATAACACCGCCCGCAGATTTCTCCGGCGTGCACTCTTCGTTCAAGATCTACGTGCCGGATAATTCCGAGTATAAAACCGAGTATTTCTGGTCGCAGGTTCCCGGTATCTCCGATCTTGTAATATTCATTGAGGAGTAAATAATGAAAAAAACAGCACTTGTTCTTTTACTTACGCTCTCGCTTGGCATCCTGCTTTGCGGATGCGGTGAAGAAATAGATATCACAGAGCCGCAAACCTACGTGGCAAACGGTCTTGAGGTAACGCTTCCGCTCTATATGCG
Organism: Eubacteriales bacterium; assembly: GCA_045647045.1. Classification (GTDB taxonomy): domain Bacteria; phylum Bacillota; class Clostridia; order Oscillospirales; family CAG-272; genus UBA1740. Next base: position 1,512 of record JAZRLU010000296.1, on the reverse strand, counting down.
CATAAGCCACAGTGATAATTTTGATATCTATCTTGATAACCTTTCAGTGGCCTTTTGCGCGCGCCACATAACGGCAGAGGACCTTGCAACCATGGACCTTGGAGAGGGTGCAACCGCTAAGGAGTACGTTGAGGCGCTTATCCGCATGCGTGAGTTCGATAAAAACAAGATCCATTATGAGGAGTTTACCGATGAAGGTCAGTACACCTTCCGCTACATATTTGAGCCCGAAACGGGCGAGGAGTCAACCACCTGCTACGTTGTTGTAACGGGTGACGTGGGCAACATCTGGTATGTAGAGATGGCGTGTGCCAATGATTTGTTCGAGGGTAACCTCGGTATGTTCAATGACTGGCGCCAAAAGATAGTTGTTACCGAGCGAGTATCTGATGAGGAATGGGAGAAGGCTGAATAAATTTCATCCTTCGGAAATAACCTTATAAAATTTTGGGATGCCGATATTGGCAAAACCGAATAAAAAAACGGGTGGAGATGCCGATTTAACGGCATCTCCACCTTTGCTGTGATCAAATTTTAATTGTATTAAGGCTTAAAGCCTACGGCTCTGATCCATTTAGCAGAACACATCCGCCGCAGCGTTCAGCTTACCCTTACGGGAAAGACCGTAGGCACCGCGGTATATAAATCTGCCAAGACCGCGTACACTTATAACGTCACCAGGCTTCGGCACGTAAGACACGCTCTCTGTTAGGCGGCCGCCAACAAAGGCAAGCCTGCGGTGCACGTACCCTTGCGCCTCGTCGCGCGAGAGGGAAAAGACCTTGGCAATAAGGGCATCAAGCCTCTCGCCCGAAAGCTGGATGTTCACCGTGCGCGTTTTGTAAAGCTCACCCTCGGGTAGGTCGGATGCGCTTACCGTTTGGCAGGTAACCTCGGTATGCCTCACGCGCGTAAGCTCACCTGCAACGTAGGGGGCAATATCCTCCTTGGCAAACAAAAACGCCTCGTTATCCCGAATAACGATATCACCAAGGGTATGCCTTTCAATGCCAAGATTAAGCAGTGCGCCGAGAAAGTCTCTGTGAGTAAGCTTTTCGGCAAACTTGGGTGCGCGGGGGCTGATCCTGATCACCGATATCGGGAATGGCTCGGAATATCCAAGCTCCTCTTCGTCTCCAAAGCGCACCATTATGCGCTCCGTGCCCTCACAGCCGCCGTATTTTGTAAAGCGCGCACCGCCAAACGATGCCACCGCCTCCGCAAATACGGATTGCTCCGCAAGCCCAAGAAAATCCGTAAAAATGAAGTAAGCACAGTCTGTGCTTTTACGTGCAAGCTCAATAAAGCGCTTTTTTTGTAAAAGCTCCTCGTCTGTCATCCTACAATGTCAACGGGGTAGAGTATCTTAAGCTGACCGATCTTGGAGTCGTAAGCGCGTCTCTGCTTCTCGGAGAAGAGCATGCTGCGCACACCCTCGCGCACCTCGTCAAGGGGTGCTACGGTAGACTCGGTCTTGGAATTAAGCTTGATAAGGTGGTAACCGAACTGTGT
>JAZRLU010000295.1:0-3456 GCA_045647045.1 Eubacteriales bacterium | reverse complement strand
AGCACATATCACGTGCGCCCAGCACATATCACGTGCGCCCGGCACATATCGCACATATCGACTTTTTCAAGTTATACAAAGCAAAAACGAGGCTATCTCACAGTTACGTTTGAGACAGCCTCGTTTTTTATATAAAAAGTTTTAATCCTCAATTGCCGATACGGCGCGGGCAACGTCCGCATAGCAAAGGCAGGAATTTATCTCACCGCGCAGGCGCGCTGCGCCGCGGAAGCCCTTGAAATAGTTTGCGATCTGCTTGCGGCATTCCGCTACGGCAACCGCCTCGCCCTTATCGGCTACAGCATAAGAAAGCTGTGAAAGAGCCATTCTTTTTTTATCTTCAAGAGTGGGAGGCGTGTAGGATTTTCCAAGAAGGTGCGCCTTTATTTCGGCAAAGATGAAGGGATTGCCTACCGCGCCCCTGCCTATCATAATTCCGTCTGCACCCGAATCGCGCATAGCCGCTACGGCTGATGCTACGTCGGTTATATCACCGTTTGCGATCACGGGAACGTGCACGGCGCGCTTAACGTCTGCCACGGCGGCAATATCTGCCACGCCGCCGTACATTGCAACGCGCGTTCTGCCGTGTACCGCTATAAGGGCGGCACCGCCCTCCTCTGCCGCAAGCGCACACTCAACTGCGTTGATATGCTCACGGTCTATGCCAAGGCGCAGCTTTACCGTAACCGGCAGGCTTGTTGCCGCGGCGGTAGCCCTTACGATATCGTATATAAGCTCGGGTGAGCGCATAAGCGCCGAGCCCTCGCCGTTTGAGAAGATCTTTTTTACGGGGCAACCCATATTGATATCTATTGCCACGGGTGCGGCATATCCTTCACCGAGGGGGAAAGAAAGCCTGCCTGCCGCCTCTGCCATAACGGGCGGCTCGCTACCGAAGAGCTGGAGGGATACCTGCCCCTCGTCAGTGCCTATACGTGCTAAATTATAGGTCTTTTTATCACCGAATACAACCGCCTTTGCGCTTATCATTTCGGTGGTGGTGTGCTCTGCCCCACACTCACGGCATACAAGGCGCATTGCCCTATCCGTGTAACCCGCCATCGGGGCAAGAAAAAGCCCGTGCGGCAGAGTGAGCTTACCAAGCCTTAATGCCATTTCGGTTCTCCTCTTTTATATTTTAAATAGCCTTTTCGGCTGTGGCATCCGCAGTTTCGACCGCATCTGATGCACATGATCTTTTAAATGCCTTATAGCTTACAATAAACATTGGGAGCGCGACTGTAAACGCTATCGTCCAGCTTACCGGGTAGGTAAGAAACAGCCCCGTAAGAGTTCCTATCATCGGGAATATGGCAAGTATCCATAAGATACGCACGCCGCATATGCAGACTATGTTTATCATCATAGCCGTTATAGAGCGACCAAGCCCCTTCAAGCCGCCCGAAGGCACGTCCAAAAGCCCGAAGATCACGTAGGTTGGAAGCATTATGCGGATTATTGTAAGCGTTGCCGCCGTTATTTCGGCACGGTTTTGCGCATCGTCACTTATATAAAGCGAGATCAGGGGATCTGCAAACAGAAGCTCAAGAGACGAAACCAATACGCCCGCGATCACCGCTTGTATGATGCAGTATATAACGGTTTTCTTAACACGCTCCGGCTTCTTTGCGCCGAAGTTCTGACCGCTGAAGGTCATTGAAGCCTGCCCGAAGCAGGTAAGAGAGGTAAGGGTGATAGCATCTATGTTGGATGCTATGGAGTTAGCCGTTACGGTAGCGGTGGTAAAGGTATTTACAGCACCCGTCATAAACACGTTGGCTATTGCATACGTAGAGCTTTGCACGCCCGAGGGTATTCCCTGGCGCAAAATACGCTTAAGATATTCTCCCTTGATGCCAAGATTACGAAGGCTAAGGCAAAACGACTCGCCGCGCCTTGCGGCAAGCACGATAACGACCGCGATAGCAGAGAGGTATTGCGCCGTAACGGTTGCAATGGCAACGCCCTCTACCGCCATACCGAAGCCTATAACGAAAAGAAGGTTAAGGCAAACGTTGATGATACCCGCCGAGCCGAGTATAACAAGCGGCACGCGTGAGTTGCCCGTACCGCGCAAAATTGCCGCACCGAAATTATATACGGTGTTTGCAGGTATACCGATACAGATTATTCTGAAATAAAGCACCGCGCTGTCAAGTATCTCCGGCTTTGTGCCGAGAAGTATGAGGGCGGGGCGTGATACGATAAGACCTATCGCGCCAAAGACTATGCCGCTGAGTGCGGAAAAGGTCATAGCCGTGTGAACGGTGGAGGATACGCCGTCTCTGTTTGCTGCGCCGAAGTACTGCGAAACAACAACGCCCGTGCCTGCGGCAATGCCCATAAGCACGTTTATAATAAGCGAGTTAAGCGAGCCCGTACAGCCTACCGCGGCAAGCGCATTGGGATCGTGGGAAAACCTACCGACTATGATATTATCCGCCATATTGTAGGCTATCTGCAAAAAGCCCGTAAGCATTATAGGCAGGGCGAAAAGCGTTATTTTGAAGAAAAGCGGACCGCTTGTAAGATCGCGCTTTGTGCCACGGGCGCTCATCCTGCCGCCTCCGCCGCGTTTTTATCAAGCAGCCTTTCAATATCACGTATCTTTTTGAAAGCAAAGACGGAAAGCACCGCATAGCAAAGCACGGAAACGCTCCACGTTACGGGGTAGGAGGTATAAAGACCCGTGATAGTTTGCATACCTTCAAGGGGAAATACCGTATATATCCACAAAACACGGATGCCGCACATTGAGGTTATACCGATGATCATAGGCGCGATAGCGTATCCTATGCCGCGCATAAAGCCTGCAAGCACCTCCATAATTCCGCAGATAAAGTAGGTTGAGAGAATAAGGTTCATTATCTCCTTTGCCGCCGCCATTATTGCCGCGTAATTTTCATCTGTGGGGTTTATGTAAAGCGATGCAACCGGCTCACAGAAGATAAGCAGAAGGCGACCTACGATAAAGCCGATAATCGTTACCTGTATCAAGGAATAAAGGTAAACGCGGCGTATTCTTTTAGGCTTTGCCGCGCCCCAGTTTTGCCCTGCAAAGGTAAGGGCGGTTTGCGAAAAGCTGTTCATTGTTGTATATGCAATGCCGTCTACGTTGCCCGCTATGGTATTTGCCGAAACGGTAGTGGTGGGGAAGGTGTTTACGGCACTTGTCATAAGCACGTTTGAGAAGCATATAACGGCAGACTGTATTGCCGCAGGTACGCCAAGGCGCAATACTCTGCCAAGCAGGGGCAGATCAAAGCAAAGGCTTTTTAAAGAGAAGCCGTACGGCTTATCCTTATGCCTCATAAGCACAGCCATAACCGCGATAACCGAAATGTACTGCGATACAACGGTTGCTACAGCAACGCCAACGACCGACATCTTAAAGACGATAACAAGCACAAGATTGAGTATAACGTTTACAATACCAAGTCGGATCGTAGCCAT
>JAZRLU010000294.1:0-3974 GCA_045647045.1 Eubacteriales bacterium | reverse complement strand
CTAAGACCGCTTGGCCTCCGACTTCCCTGTGCCTTAACGGTTGCAACACCTGCGCTTGTAACGGTAATAGCCCAGCTTGCGTTATCATTAAGATAACCGGTCTTAAGATGGTTAGAGGAAGAAGACGCTGCATAGAGATACTGGCCTTCGCCAACCTTAAATGCCCAAGTGTCTGCCTTGCTGCCTGCAGTAAGCGTGCATATCTGAACAGAGCTTGAAGGAGTGTTGATCGTGCCGTCGGAGTTCTTGGTGATAGCCGTCTGGCCTCTGTTATTGCTCTTCTGTTCAGTGCTCATTGCTATCTTGGCATCCTTTGCTACGATAACAACCTGTACGCCTTCCTGAAGCATTGCAACGCTAGTAACAAGCTTCCAAGAGGGAGGAACTACAACCTGGCTGTCCTCCTCAGCGGTGATAACCATATTGTAATCGCCAACCTTAAGATCTGCGAGCTCGTCTGCACCGTAGGTCTTAACGTTAAGAAGCTGACCGTTCTCGTCAAACTGCTCAACTTTATATACTGCGTTCTCGCCTATGGTATTGGTGAGAGTGGAAAGAGAGGTGCCCTTAAGATAGGTGCCTGCGGTGTGAGTACCGTCAAGCGTACCGTTTTCGATACGAACGTACTTGTAATCTGCGATGCGGCTGCCCTCTTCGGTGCCGTTAAGAGCAACGTCTGCAGCGTTTGCATATGCAAGAAGAGTCTCATACATAGCCTTCTTCTCTGCTGCAAGGTTCTCGGTGGTGTTAAGAACGGTGTAAAGGTACTCAAGAACACTGTATCTTACAGATGCGCTCTCGTAAACTACCTCGCCGCCTCTGATAACCTGTGCCTTTGCATAAACGTAGGTATCAATGTTCTGGGGTGCTACGCCTCTTTCGGAGGTGAATATGTCACACTCGATTTCGTTAACGGTTTCCTTCTCTGCACTCTTAACGGTGTTTTCGATCACGTTGCCCTCTGCATCGCAGATAACAACCTTAACCTCATCGGTAGGAAGAACGTTATCGGTGGTAACGGCATACATCAGCTTAAGGCTGGAGCCGTAAGTAAGGTTCTTGTATGCGATATTTGCAGTAGGAGTTGCGGTATCAGCAAATACGCTGAGAGTTGCGAAAACTCCTGTAAGAATTGCAACAACAAGGACCAAGGAAGTAAGCGCTTTAAAGTTAAATCTCTTCATTTCTTTCATTTCCTTTCTTTTTTAAACCCAACCCTCGGGATCATGTCCGTCATCAAACGGATCGTCAACGTCACCTTCACCTGAAGTTCTGATGACATCAGCCGCGTTCAACAAAATCAAGTCTAACTCGGCAGGCTCATACTTTTTCTTCACTTTGCTTCTCCTTTTTGTAATGATATTTGTATTGGCAAGCATTATCATATCACACGGCAATGGGTTTTGCAAGGCTTATTAAGAAAAATTATGTTTTTTGGCGAAAATAACCCTTTTTTGGGAGATAAAAACGCAAAAAAGGCGCAAAAACGCCGCGAAAGCGAGAAAATGCGCGTGCAGAGCACCTTGCAAGGCGAAGAAAAATAAGCCGTACTTTCACGTGCTAAAGCGCACTTTGCCAAGCTGACGAGGATTGTTTTTTTGCCGCGCGGCTACCGCGTGAATTTTTTATCTGCCGCCGTTTCACGCCGCATCGCGCCGCGCGTGATATATGTTATGTAGAGTTTTGAAAAACCGCGAGGAAGGGCGCGGGGCAAAAATGAATTAAGCGGCATTCATTTTGTCATTTTTCGGAAATTGATGACAGTTTTGAATGTCATTTTCAATACGTACACACGCAAGGGCGGCAATTCTGCCTATGAAAGCAATTGTAAATTTTCTTGCAAAGCCGTTGTGCAAATTACACAAATGTGCACCCGCCTTTTTTGGTGCTTTTAAATATTTCGTAGAATTTTATCGCGCGTTGTTTATTTAGTCTTGACTTTCTGTGTTCTTATGTTAAAATATATATTATTTAAGGCGTATAAAAGGGGTGATTTTTATATTTATTAAACCGCAACCGGCTGCCCGCCGATTGCAAATCATTATATTGAGCGTAATGCTCGGAAAGGATTGGTTCTTATGAACGCAAAAAAGTATTTTGAGAGATATTATCTCAAACTGAAGCTTGAGGCACTTTTGAAGTCCACACTTTGCGGTTTATGCGTAGGCTCTGCAGCCTGCTTTATAGCAGCCTTTGCAACCTGGTTTACCGATTTTAACGGACTTTGGCTCTCTATTGGTATCCTTGCAGCCGTTACAGCCGCAGTTGCCCCGATCTTCTATTTTAAGCTTTTCAAGCTCACAGCAATGAGCAATGCAAAGCGTATCGACCGTCTCGGTCTTGAAGAGCGTCTTATTACGATGGTTGAGTATGAGGACGACGATTCATTTATTGCAAAAGCACAAAGAGCAGACGCACGTGCAAAGCTTGCCGAGGTGGAAGCATCTCAGGTTAAGTTTACCGTACCTGCCAAGATCATAATCGCGGTTGCCATAGCGGTAACGGTTGCATCTGCAATGGTTACGGTATCAAGCCTCGGATTCGAGGGCATTCTCCCCGACGGAAACGAGTTTATTGATGCTATAACTCCCGACGAGCCCGACGTATACGTTTCCATCTCCTACGTGGTTGAGGACGGCGGATACATCGACGGTGAGGAGGAGCAGCTCGTTCTTCTTGGCGGCATTGGCGAGCCGGTGCTTGCAGTAGCGGACGACGGTTTTAAATTCGCCGGCTGGGATGATGGCGGACGCAAGCCCTCCAGAACAGACAGAGGCGTTACGGACAACGTTATTTACACCGCAATGTTCTTGCCCCTCGGTGACGGCGGCGAAGAAGGCGGCGAAGGCGATCAGGAGGGTGACGAGCCCAGTGATCAGCCCGGCGAAGGCAAGCCCGGTAAGGACGGTAAGCCCAGCCCCGACGGTCAGGACGACGCAAACGGCGAGCTTGGCGGCGGTAAGTACGAGGATTGCAACCAGGTAATCGACGGTGAGACCTACTACCGTGAGGTAAAGAACACCTACAGAGATACACTTTTGGAGCAGATGGAATCCGACGGATCACTCACCCCTGAGTTGAAGGAGATCATCGAATCCTATATCGACATCGTTTAAAACATGCCCGGCACGTGCCGGCAATCAAAAATAAAAAATAAAAGACAAAGAGAGGAAAAAGCTCATGATAACAGAGCAGAATATCCAGAAATTCAGTGAACAGTGCAACAACATATTTGAACAGATCAGACGTGACGTGATCGGTCAGACCGAGGTTATCGAGGGTGCGGTTATAGCTATGATCGCAGGCGGTAACGTTCTTCTTGAGGGTGTGCCCGGAGTTGGTAAGACCCGTCTTGTAAGATCTCTTGGCCGTGTATTCGACCTTCCCTTCTCGAGAATCCAGTTCACCCCCGACCTTATGCCCGCAGACGTTACCGGTACTAACATCATCGTTAAGGACGAAGAGGGTAACTCCTCCTTCCAGTTCCAGCCCGGTCCTATCTTCTCTAACATCATTCTTGCCGACGAGATCAACCGTGCAACTCCCAAGACTCAGTCTGCACTTCTCGAGGCGATGCAGGAGCACACCGTAACCGTTATGGGTGTTTCCAGAAAGCTTAACGAGCCCTTCTTCGTGCTTGCTACTCAGAACCCCATCGAGCAGGACGGTACCTATCCCCTTCCCGAGGCACAGATGGACCGTTTCATGTTCAAGATCATAGTTCACAACCCCTCTCTTGACGAGCTTATGAGCATCGTTGATATGACTCAGAAGACCATGGACGAGGTTGCAGATGCAGCTTGTAACGGCGCTGAGCTTCTTGAGATGCGCGCTACCGCAAACGCTATCCCCGTTGCTACCGAGGTTATGAAGTACGCTATGATGCTTTGCTCCGCTACTCACCCCGACAGCGAGTGCGCAAGCGAGGCTGCTAAGAAGTACGTTCGTCTTGGCGCATCCCCCCGTGCAGGTCA
>JAZRLU010000293.1:0-2807 GCA_045647045.1 Eubacteriales bacterium | reverse complement strand
GCCCGTCCGAGGTTTCCCGCTCCGACTATCACCGCGCGATATCCCTGCGTTACTCCGAGGAGCTCGCTTATCTTACCGTGAAGGTACTTTATGTTGTATCCGTATCCCTGCTGACCGAAGCCGCCAAAGCAATTAAAATCCTGCCTTATTTGCGAGGCGGTTACGCCCATAATTTTAGAAAGCTCTGCGCTGGATATGCGAAGGCGCCCCTCGCGAAGAAGCTCGCCAAGATATCTGTGATAGCGCGGAAGGCGGCGGATAACCGCAACCGATACCGGATTTTTCTCACATTCTGCTATTTTCTTTTCGTAAGTACCCTTTACCTTATCAATACTCTCCATACACACTCCTGTAATCAGCGGATCACACTACAGAATCAAGCGCGCTTGCGTTAAGCGAGCTATCTGCAAGGTTGCCGCTTACGTATTCATAATAGCCGGATGCGGCTATCATAGCGGCGTTATCGCCGCAAAGTGAGGCGGGCGGAATGAATATTCTTCTGCCGCGCTTTGATGCAACCTCTGTAAGACGGCGGCGAAGGTGAGAATTTGCCGCAACACCGCCCGCAACAACGAGATCGCAATCGGGGTTTTCATCAAGCGCCGCACCGATCTTGGATGCCACCGCCTCTACAGCCTCGTAGGTGTATCTTGCGGCGAAAAGCGCTCTGTCAAGCTCCTGCCCTCTCTGCTCGTATCTGTGAAGCAGGTTTATAGCGGCGGTCTTAAGCCCAGAGAAGGAGAAATCAAGGCTACCGTCACGCAGGGCGGGGGTGGGCAGGGCCATCGCGGGATCCTTATGCGCCGCTGTACCCTTATATTTTGAATAGAAGTTCTCCTCATCCCCGGTTGCCTTGATAAAGCCCTCACGCGAAAGAGCATCAAAGCCGCGACCTGCGGGATATTCTATTCCTATCATACGGCCTATTTTATCAAACGACTCGCCTATGGCATCATCTCTTGTGGTGCCGATAAGGCGGATATCCGTATAGCTGTCCATTTTATATATCGCAGTATGACCGCCTGAGACGGCAAGTGCTACGTAAGGAGGCTTGGGCACACCCGACTCTATAAGGTATGCGGACGCTATATGCCCCTTTATATGATCCACGGCAACAAGCGGTATCGAGCGCGATACGGCAAGCGCCTTGGCGTAATTAACGCCTACAAGCAAAGCACCTATAAGCCCGGGGTTTGATGATACGGCAACGAGATCTATCTCGTCTATACTCACCCCTGCGGTTTCAAGCGCCTCGTAGGTTATAGAGGATATTGCCTCTATATGCGCTCTGCTTGCTATCTCGGGTACAACGCCGCCGTAAAGCCTATGCGTATCTACCTGAGAGGCTATTATGTTTGATCTTATTTCAAATTTTCCATCGCTGCAGCTTACAACGGCTGCGCTCGTTTCGTCACACGAGCTTTCAAAAGCAAGAATGTTCATCTTCATAAATCTGCCGAGTGCGCTCTTACCATTACAACAGCGTCATCCGGCGGGTCCTTATAGTAGTTTTTTCTCTCTCCAAGCTCCTTGAAGCCATAGGCACGGTAGAGATTTCTTGCAGGTATATTTTTGCTTCTTACCTCAAGAAACAGGCATTCAAGCCCGTGACCGCGCTCTGTTTTTGCGGCATAATCAAGAAGGCGGTAGGCTATTCCGCGGCGGCGGTAGCCCTCTTTTGTTGCTATCCTGTATATCTCGCCCTCGGGGGCAATGAGCCTGCCTATGATGTACGCCACGACCTTACCTTCCACCGTGGCGACAAAGCACATACCGCCTGCGGTGCATATGTAGGAAAACACGTCCTTTACGTCCCACGGATCGGAGAATATCGCACGCTCCAGCTCCGCTATGCCCGGGGCATCGTCTGCCACCGCACGTCTTATATCCATAAATTTTCTCCCTTGCACGCGGCGGTTGCCGCATAGCATCAGCTTTCGCTGTAATAAACCGTGCCGATAGCCTCAAGCACCTGCTCTGCCGCCTTACCTATAGACGAGGCAGGCACCGTGCAGCCCGATGCGCGGATATGACCGCCGCCCGAGAAGCGCTGTGCTATAGCCGCAACGTCCTTGCCCGTTGAGCGTAAGGACGCCTTATATTCGCCGTTGTCCATCTCCTTTATAACAAAGGATATCTCAACAAGCTCAACCGAGCGCACAACGTCTATCGCGGTCTCAAAATGCTCTAAGGTTGCGCCCTGCGACTGCCTGTCTCTTTTTGAGACGGTGGCATATGCCACCCTGCCGCCGAACGCGGTTTTAATTCTGTCTGCAACAAAGCCCTCTGCCCTTATCTGCTTTGGCGTTTTACTGTTGAAGAGCTTATGATTTATGCTTGCGTAGTCTACGCCGCACTCGATAAGCACCGCGCTTCTGCGCAGGGTTTCGGGCGTTACGTTTGAATATCTGAAGCAGCCCGTATCCGAGCTTATAGCCGCATACACGGGGGATGCTATATCCTCTGTAAGCTCAAGCTTGCCCATAGTGATAAGCTCCTCCAGCACCGCCATAAGCACCTCGCCTGCGCTTGATGCGCCGCTCTCTACGTAATTATGCGCAAAGGGGCAGCCCACCTCGTGGTGGTCTATCATAAGATATACCTTCGGGAAGTAATCGTAAAGCTCGCCTATCTGCTCCTTTGTGGGGATATCGACTGTTATTATATCCGAATCGCCGAGCTCATATTTATATGCCTCGCGGAAATCACGCAAAAGGAACTCAAGGCGCTCCGGAATGGGGTCGGAGCAGGCGTACACGGGTGCTTTGCCAAGCTTATGAAGAACGGTCATAAGTGCTGCCGCCGTG
>JAZRLU010000292.1:0-5455 GCA_045647045.1 Eubacteriales bacterium | reverse complement strand
GCAAAACACGGTCATCTGCACCCGAGGTAAACCAATTTGGCAGATTTGCAGGGTAGGCGGTGCGCATCATAAGCATTTCGCGTACGGTTTGATCGCGTATCACGCAATCAAGCCCATCGGTTTCATTCGGGAAATATTTTGATATGGGATCATCAAGCCCTACTCTGCCCTCATCGGCAAGAAATCCTATAGCAAGGGCAACAAAGCTTTTTGTAACCGAATAAAGCCTATGGCAAAAATCGCGGTTGAAGGGCGCCCAGTATTTTTCAAGTATTACCGCATCCCCGCGCATTATGATAAGCGAATGAGTTGCAAGACCGTCATATTCAAGCCGATCTATAAGATCCTTTATATCCTCTGTGCGGATGCCGCATTTTTCCGGTGTTGAATATCTCACCCCTTTGCCTCCTTTATATTATTTGAGATCAACAAGGCTTTTTACGTCTATCGGCATACCCGATGCCATCGATTTATTTGCGGCAATACCCGTAAGTATGCTCATAGCACCGTCTATATGCGATGCGGCGCGGTGGAATTTATCGTATTCGGGAGTGCCGAAAAGATCGTTAAGAAGCACGGCATCACCGCCGCCGTGACCGCCCTTGCCTTCCTCAATGGGCACGTTATACGCCTCGCCGAACATAGGATAAACCGTTATGCGCTTACCCTTTACAACGCCCTCCTTAGAGCTTTCGCCGCCTGCATTAACGTATACTGCCTCGGTAACCTCTATCTCAATGCGCCCCTTGGTGCCCGTAAAGCACACGCGGAAGCCCTCCCAAGGCGAATATGCATTGAGAGAGTAGGACATTTGCGCGCCGCTTGCATACTGTACAAGCACGTTCATTGTATCCTCAATGCTTATATTATCACCAAAAACGCTTTGATCGCGTATATAACCGTCGTCAGCCTCTGCATTCAGATAAAGCTCCTCCATCTGGCGGTTGCCCTGCATTACAAGGGCAAAGGGATCGCCCTTTGCATTCTCCTGCCCGTGTACACGTGAATAGAATTTTGTAATTCCGCGCTCCTCTGCATTCTCCCTGCCGTAGAACTTAAGATCACCAAAGGCAAAAACGCGCTTTGGATAAGTGCCGAGCCAGAAGTTAACAAGATCGAAGTGGTGGGTTGCCTTATGTACCATAAGACCGCCGCTGTTGCGCTTATCTCTATGCCAACGGCGGAAATAATCCGCACCGTGGGAGGTGTTGAGCAGCCACTCAAAATGAACCTGCGTAACCTTACCTATAGTATCGTTCATTATAAGCTCGCGCACCTTGGTATTATGCGGCGCATAGCGGTAATTGAAGGTGACGCGCAGCTTTTTACCCGTGCGAGCGATGCAATCTATTATTTCCTGACATTTATTTTCATCAACCGTCATAGGCTTTTCCGAAATAACGTCACAGCCCATTTCCATAGCCTTGATTATATATCTGTGATGCGTACGGTCTATAGAGGTAACGATAACCGTATCGGGCTTGGTTTCAAGGATCATTTTCTCAAAATCCTCGGCACCGTAGGTTGGTACCTCGTGATATCCGAACTCCTTTACAAGAGTACGGTTGGCATAATTCATTCTCGTTTGATTTACGTCGCAAAATGCAACGAGCTCTGCGGTATCGGAATACTTTTTGGCAATTGCCTGATAGTACATTCTCGCCCTGCCGCCGATGCCGACGTGGGCATAACGCTTTTTATCCATAAGGAAATCCTCCTTTATTTATTGCGCACGCGCAATATGTTTTCATCCTTATTATACAATAAAAGATCAACAAATGGAATACGGGGAGTAATAAAACAACGCGCATATCCAAATTTCGTATAGATGCCTAAAATAAAAACGGCACTTTTGTGCACATTTAATGTAGCGCGTGTAAATTCAAAGAAAAAAGCCACCTTGCCGGGGGTTACTATAATAAAAATCACCCACACACGTTGCTTGAGGTAAGCGCTGCGGTGCGGGTGATTTATATTTTCTCTTTAATCGCAAGAGAATATTATTGTAGAGTACGTGCAGGGGTCATCAAAATGATGCGCGTTATGGATAACGTATATCTGATTTTCGTGTATCTCGATACGGATATCGTAGGTATACGTGCCCGTTTTATTGGTGGTGCTTACGGTAAGCACGTTACCCTCACGCACGCCCTTGGTTTCGGGAACGGTGAAGAAGCCCGAGTAATCGATAAACTGCACGGTATCCTCTGCCGTAAAGCGCACGAACACGCCGCCGTAGAGGGTACGCAGGCTACGCTCGTCATTTACCTGCTTTTCCTCGTCCTTATTCCTGATCTCTATTTCCTCAAAGTAATAGTCCTTACCCGAAACGGATATGCTCTTACCCGTAGGAACATCGGGCTTAAAGCGATTGAAATAGGGATCAAAAAGATACTGTGTGCTGCCCGAGGTGCCCGTATCGGGTGTATCCGTGCCGCAAGCGACAAGGGATACTATACCGACAGCGAGCAAAACAAGCACGGAGATTGCGGAAATAAATCTTTTCATATTACTTTGCCTGAGCCTTTTCAAGTGCCTCAAACAGGCCGTTTATATAGGTTGCACCGAGTGCACGGTCAAACAGACCGTAGCCGGGCTTACCGGTCTCACCCCAGATCATTCTGCCGTGGTCGGGGCGAACGTAGCCACTGAAGCCTGCCTTAACAAGAGCATCAACGATCTTGTACATATCGATAGAGCCGCAGGATGAGAGATGCGCTCTTTCCTCAAACGAGCCGTCCTCCATAAGCTTTACGTTACGGATGTGCATAAATGCAATTCTATCCATTTTTGCATACTTTTCTACCATAGCAACGATATCGTTGGTTGCAGCGCAGCCGAGAGAGCCTACGCAAAGGCAAAGGCTGTTTGCAGGGCTATCTACGATAGAAAGGAAGCGGTCAAGGTTCTTTTCGCAGGTGATGATTCTGGGAAGACCGAAGATGGGGTATGGCGGATCATCGGGATGTATAGCCATTCTTACGCCGCACTCCTCGGCAACGGGAATAACCTTCTTAAGGAACTTTTCAAGGTTTGCCCAAAGTCCCTCCTCGCCAAGCTCACCGTAAGCGGTAATAAGCTCACGAACCTCGGACTGAGTATAGCTGGAATCCCAGCCGGGAAGGTGGATATCATCCTTAAGAGGATCAAGGCCTCTCATCTGATCCCAATACATAACAAGGCTTGTAGAGCCATCGGGATGCTTTTTGTCAAGCTGGGTACGTGTCCAGTCAAATACGGGCATAAAGTTATAGGTTACGCACTTTACACCGTACTTTGCGCAGCGGCGGATGTTCTCGCAATATACCTCAAGAAGCTCGTCTACCTTACCTCTGCCAAGCTTGATATCCTCGTGCACGGGAATGGACTCAACAACGTCGAATACAAGACCGTGTGCCTCGCACTCTGCCTTCATCTTTGCAAGGCTATCCTCGCCCCATACCTCACCGGGCTTTACGTCGTATACTGCAGATACGATGGATCTCATACCGGGGATCTGAGAAATATACTCAAGTGAAATGGGATCACTTTCTCCGTACCAACGGAAGGACATTTTCATATTCATTTCAATTACCTCTTATAATATTGTTATTTATAGTATTGTTATTTATGATGACGTTATTTTTTATCGCCTGCAAGGTTGCTGCCGTTATCCGCGCGGCGGAAATCGGTATACTTCTTAAGCAGGGCATCGGAGATGCTGGGGGGTATCTTCTTAAACGCCTTGATAAACATATCACGGCGAAGCTTGATAGCCTTAACCTCTTTTTCGGGGTGAGCCTCCTGCTCTGCCTGTATCTCCTCTATAGCCATACGGCAGACCTCCTCTATGATTCCGCGTATATCAGCTGCGGAATAAGAGCCCGACTTAACGGGGGATGAGCCGAAGGAATCGTTTGAGGGCAAGCCTCTTGTTGCCATATTAACGATCTCCTCCACCGTGATATCGTCAAGAACCTTTTCCTGATTCTTAAGATATACGTACTTCTGACCGTCACGCACCTCTTCTATCTTCTCGGCAGATTCGCCGTTTATATTAAGCTTTGCAATTGCGCTTATGATAAGGGCGCGGATCGCGGTATCATCCGGGGGCTGAATATGGATCTGGTGGGTAAATCTCTTATAACGGAGGAATGCGATATCGATAAGGTCGGGGCGGTTTGTTGCACCGATAAGCACTCTCTTTGAGCCGTCTACACCAAAGCCGTTAAGCCTTTGGAGAAGCTCGGTGGTAACGCTTGCCTTCCAATCGGGAGTATCGCCCGATCTTGTACCGAATATGGATTCACACTCATCTATAAAGAGGATCGCACCGTCCGGGCAAGCCTCTACCTGACGGAATATCTCGCGTACGGATTTTTCCGATTCACCTACGTGGGAGTTAAAGATGTTTGCGGGGGTTATAACCATAAGCGGAAGGTTCATTTCGTGCGCAATGGCTTCGGCAAACATAGTTTTACCCGTACCGGGGGCACCGTACATAAGCAGACCGAGACCGCCCTGCATATTGTAAGACTTAAGCATCTCGCTGTTCTTTACCATAAAGATAAAGCTCTTTGCAAGCTTCTTAACGTCATCAAGGCCCATAATATCCGCAAAGGTTGTGGGGGGTACCTCAAGCTGCATTACAGAGCCCAAGGACTTTGCCCTTTCAATACTGATCTGCTTGGTCTTTTTAAGCTCCTCGATCTCGGCAGGATCTTCATCCTTACCAAGCTGAGGAAGAAGTGTATCTATCTTCTGCGCAAGGCTTGTATAAAGCTTACACAAGGTTCCTCTCTCTTCATCATTGAGAGCGCTGAGATCACGCTTGCCCTTTATCGATCTTATCTGATCGGTTATGCCGCGTATCTCTTCCTTTTGCTTACGGAGCTGCTCCGCTTCCTTTCCTACTGCCATACCTATCTCCTAAAATTTATTTTTCAAGATTAAAGTCCCGAAGAGCTGATGCCCGAGGAGCCGCCTGCGCCCTCACCGGTAGTGGGGGTAGAGGATGCGGGAATATCGATTCCGCCCTCTGCGCCAAGCCTTTCAAGGTTAGCACCGCGGCTTGCAAGCATATCTCTGATAGCAGGGCTCATCTGATATCCTATGGAAGTATCCGCACCCTTCTTGCCGCGCTTGTTGCGGTTATTGATGCGCTCCATAGTTGCATGCATGCTCTGGGGAATGGTAGAAAATACGTCCTTAAGCTGAATAGCCATCTCATAGAAGTCTGCAACCTGCTCTGCAATTGCCTTTGCACGTGCGCGGTTGTTTGCCTTTGCCTGAGCCATCATTATCTTTCTCTTAAGGCGGCGCCACCAGGTGTACTTAATGCCAACGGTGGATGCTATGATGTTCTGGCTTGACTCCATTGTCTGGTCAAGGATATTCATAGCGCTGCCTATAAGGCTGATAACGCCGTCAAGCTCCGACATCATCTCAATGGTGCTCTCCATTACCATTGCCATTT
>JAZRLU010000291.1:0-1086 GCA_045647045.1 Eubacteriales bacterium | reverse complement strand
TATCGTTATGCCCGATACTATGACAAAGGAGCGCGTAAAGCTTATGCGCGCTTACGGCGCAGAGGTGATCCTCTCCCCCGGTGCGGAGGGCATGGCAGGTGCGGTGAGAGTTGCACGTGAGCTTCACGAAAAAACCGAGGGCTCATATATTCTCTCCCAGTTTGAAAACCCTGCAAATAAGAACGCGCACCTTGAATCCACCGCCCCCGAGATCTTCCGCGCTATGGGCGAAAATATTGACATTTTCGTTGCAGGAGTCGGCACGGGTGGCACCCTTTCGGGTGTTGCAGAGGGACTTGTTGAAAATTGCCCCGACCTTTACGTTGTTGCGGTAGAGCCCGAGAGCTCTCCCCTTCTTTCCGAGGGACACGCAGGTGCGCACGGTATTGCCGGCATAGGTGCGAACTTTGTACCCGAAATACTGAACCGCGAGGTTATAGACGAAATAGTTACCGTCAGCGACGAGGACGCTATGCGCCTTGTGCGCGAGTGCGGCGCGGCAGAGGGGCTTGGTATCGGCATTTCCTCCGGTGCGGCTCTTGCCGCCGCCGTTAAGGTAGCGCGCAGGATAGAAAATGAGGACAAGCGCATTGTTGTTATCCTGCCCGACGGTATTGACAGATATCTGTCCGTGGAGGGGCTTATCTGATGGGAATGCCCGAGCAATTTGAAAACGAAAAGCTTATTATAGGCTTTATATATCCCAATGAGGAAATTTACCGCGAGGCGCTTGCCGTTATGTGTGAGCGCTTTGGCGAGGTGGAGCTTGAATGTGAAGAGTTCTCCTTCTCGCGCGAGTTTTCTACCTATTACGATGAGGAGCTCGGCGGCGAGGGGCTGCGCCGCATTGTAAGCTTCAAAAACACCGTTAGCCCCGACAGGCAGGCAGAAATAAAGCTCTTTACCAACTCGGTAGAGGACGATTTTGCAAAGAGGCTCGGCACGCGTTGCGTTAATATCGACCCCGGCTTTCTTTCGCACGGGCGCCTTATGCTTGCAACCACAAAGAAAACCGGATTCCGCATACCGCTCTCGGACGGTATCTATACCGGGCTTACGCTCTACTACGCACGCGGCGGGTGGCAA
>JAZRLU010000290.1:0-3056 GCA_045647045.1 Eubacteriales bacterium | reverse complement strand
GCGACGGTGCAATTAACGCTCAGGATTCTCTTGAATTAAAGATAGAAATAGTTAAAGGTTAACTATATTGATTAATTATTCCTATTTAGTAGAAAGGAGTAAACTTAAAAATGAAAAAAATATTAGCAATATTCCTGGCGGCAATCGTCCTCCTCACCGCCATCCCGCTCTCCGTTTCGGCAGCTACAGGTAAGACCGAAGATGGTTTTTCCTATGTTGCCGAGGGCGGGTACTATAAGATAACCGAATACACAGGAGGCGCTACTGAGATCGAAATCCCCGCCTCCATTGAAGGTGTTCCGGTTAAAAAGATCGCAAGATATGCTTTTATGTATGCAGATCCTCCTATCGAAAAAATAACTATTCCCGAGGGTGTTACTACCTTGGATATATTTGCTTTCAGTAGATGTGAAGCTTTAAAGGAAATATCTATTCCTTCAACCATCACAGAGATCCCCGAAAGAGCCTTTCATATGACTACAAGCCTTGAAAGCGTTATATTCCCCAACGGTAATAATATAGTAAGCATCGGTGAGTATGCGTTTTATAAAAGTGCCTGTGGTACCGCTTTTCTCAATGATAAGATCGAGAACATCGGAGACCGTGCTTTCCAGGCTTGTCCCATAGAAGAGCTGGTTATTCCCGAGAACGTAACTGATATCGGGCAGGCAGCCTTCTCCGGGTGCGGTCTTAAAAAGTTAACTCTTCACTCAAATATTAAAACCATCGGTAACAGCGCATTTTCATACAATGAGCTTACGGAAGTTATAATTCCCGAAGGTATTCCCATGATCGGAGGCCATGCTTTCGGGATGAATAAACAGCTGCTGTCTGTCTATGTTTCCGGCAGTGTAAAAACAATAGGCGAAAGAGCATTCGGTAATTGCGATCTCCTTTCCTCCGTTACTTTAGAAGACGGTATTGAGATCATTGGTGAGTTTGCTTTTATCGGATGTAAATCCCTTGAGTCTATATACATCCCCGGATCTGTAACAGAGATCGGAAGAAGTGCTTTTTATAACTGCGAATCTCTCAAGGACGTTGTAATAAATTATCATATATCCAAAGCCATAGATGATACGGCTTTTAATAACTGCCATCCCGATCTTGTTATCAGAAATGCCGAAGAAAAGACTTACGAAGGATTTACATATTCCGTAGGCAACGGCTATTGCAAAATAACGGGATATAATGGTGATAGCTTAGAGGTTGTCATCCCCGCAGAAATTGATGGAGTACCCGTTAAGGTAATCGGCAATGAAGCTTTTACAAATATATCGCAAGATGTAAATATAATTAAAATTTCCGAGGGTATAACAACTCTTGAAACTGAAGCATTTTCGAATTGCACCTTGAAACAGGTGTATATCCCTTCTACCGTTACCGAAATTCCCGAATTCGCTTTCTATCAATGCACAAAGCTTGTAAAAGTAAACTTTCCTCAGGGAAACAACGTTATTAGTATCGGCAGATATGCTTTCGCCCATACAAAGTGCGGAAACAGCCCTATTGGAGAAAAGCTTGTAACCATCAAAGAAGGTGCCTTTGAAGATAGCCTTACATATGAAGTAACGCTTCCCGCAGGCGTAACCGAGATTCCAAACAGAGCTTTTTACGGGTGCGGTCTTACTAAGGTTACTTTCCATGACAATATCCTGAGTATTGGAAATAATGCGTTTGCACACAATGCTATTGAATCTATAGAGCTTCCTGCAAACCTTGAAACTATAGGTGATTTTGCTTTACAGTATAATAAAATTGATAAGCTTGTAATTCCCGCAAAGGTTAAGTATATCGGAAGTTATGCATTCTCCTCTAATACAAGGCTCGCTACAGCTACCTTTGGAGAATCACTTGAATACATCGGATACAGGGCTTTCGACGGATGTACAAGTCTTACCACAGTTGAGCTGAATTCCGGACTTCAAACTATATCCACCGAAGCTTTTGCATTCTGTCGCGCTCTGAAAGAGGTTGTTATACCTGCTTCAGTGATTACTGTTGAGCAGGGAGCCTTCAGCTATTGCTCGTCTCTTACTCGTGCGGAGTTCTTAAGTCCCAATACATATTATGACAGTACGGTTTTTAAGAATTGCAGCTCTGCTCTTGAGATTATCGGAGGCAACGGCCCTACGAATATCCCTCCTGAAGCTGATTGGTACGTATTTGATAGGGAAACGGGAGTTCTTACCGTAAACGACGGTGTAACATCCATTCCTCAGTATGCGTTTGAAGGCTATACAAGTATCAAGACCGTTATTCTTCCCGAAAGCATTACCACAATCGGTAATTATGCTTTTCACGGTTGTACAGCGCTCGGTTCCATAAATATTCCCGAAAAAGTAACTTATATTGGTGCGTATGCTTTTTGTGATACGGCTATTACAGAGATAACCGTGCCTTCAAGTGTTACAACGTTGGGCGCTGCTTGCTTTAGCGGTTGCAGCTCACTCAAAACGGCAGTGATCGAATCACGTATTGATTACGTTCCCTTTGCTCTTTTCTATAATTGTGCATCTCTCAGCTCGGTTACGATTCCCGACAGTGTTAAGACCATAAACGAAAACTCATTTGCTCGTTGTACTGCACTTACAGAATTTGATTTTACGGGAATCACTTATATATCCCAAGGATCATTTGAAGAATCGGGCCTCAAAAGACTTGATCTTTCCGAGAATAAAGGTAGCCTTATAATAGAAGAATATGCATTTGCGGAAACTGCACTTGAGTACGTATCCCTTCCCGAAGGTCTTTGTGAAATCAGTAATTGTTGCTTCTATGGATGCACAAGCCTCAAAGAGGTAGCAATTTCCAAAGGTACGGAAACAATATGTCAGTATGCGTTTTACGGATGTGGTATTACAGAGATCGTCCTTCCCGAAGGAATTACAGTAATTCAAACGGGAGCTTTTGCAGAAAATACATCTCTTGAAAGTATTATTCTTCCCGATACGTTGACAACGATAGCGAGTGGCGTTTTTGAAAATTGCTCATCTCTTAAATCAATTGTAATTCCAAAAAACGTTTCAAGCTTTGGCAGAACTATTTTCTCAGGA
>JAZRLU010000289.1:0-3827 GCA_045647045.1 Eubacteriales bacterium | reverse complement strand
ATACCCGGAATAATAAGACCTACGTTATTGTTTGCCCTTTCCAAAAAGAGCTTTGCCGCTCCCTTATCAAAATGGCAGCCCGTAAGCTCAAACCAACCGAACAGAGACGTGCCGCCCATAGGGCACATAACTATACGGTTTTTGATCTCAACGTTGCCTATTTTCCAAGGAGTAAATAGCGCTTCATATCTTGCGTCTGTCTGATTCATTGAAAAACGATCCCTTTCACTTTCATGTATTTGCTTTGAGTTTTATTGTAATTACAATAACCAACATATATTATATCATAAAATTGCCGTTGTGTCAACCTCTTCACGCTCTTTGCCGTGGGGTACGGTTTATAGCAAGAGCCGCCTTTTTTGCATAAAAAGACGATACAAACGAAGGGGCAAGAATATCTCCTGCCCCTTCGGTGCACCTAACGGGCACCGTTGTTTGTATAATTATTCGTTTTTTTGGATTCCGTTGGTTTTACCTTTAAAGCTGTTTTTTGTTAAAGATCGGCATGCTTACCGCGAAGGCGGCAACCGTGGCGGCGAGGGTGATAATAAACGAAACGATATAATCATCTGCACCGAGAAGCCCGTAGATGAGCGAATTGCCGTCCATAAGCATAGTAGGCAGATAACGGTTGATCTTTGGAATTATGCTTACAAGATAAAATGCCATAACAACGCCGCCCGTGCTGAGAAGCACCGCGGCGATATTTTTTCCAAGCACCGAGAAAAGAACGGTAAGCATAATAGTAAACACGCCGAACAGCCACCAGCACACCACGGAAAATACAAGGCTTTGCGCTATGGAATTATCCCAGAAGAGCATATTTCCAAGATACGTAATACCGAAGCAAATGAAGTAAAGCACCGTCCAAAGTGCCTCCATAACGGCTGCCTTGGCAATGAGCACCTTATAGCGTGCAAGCCCCTTGGTTAAGGAAAGCACAAGCGTGCCCGAGCCGTATTCCTTGGTAAAGGTATTACCCTCAAGCACAACGAATACGATAAGCCCCATGGGTACGTTTTTGAAAAACTGCACCCAGGAATCAAGTGCGCTTACGGTGACCGTGCCGATCTGCAGACCGCTGCCCTCCATAAGGGGTGCAAGCATTTCAAGAAGTGCGGGGGTAATTTTTGCCACGGCGGGGTTCATTATACCGAGCAAAACGAAAACGGCGGCAAGAATTATAAGCTTAAAGGAGCGAATACGGGCAACAAGCTCTTTTTTTGTAAATGCTATCAATGCCTTCATTTTCCCGTTACCTCCATAAACAGAGTTTCAAGCGTGGGCTCGGACTTTTCCATTTTATCGATCGGAATACGCTTATCCGCCGCAAAGCGCATAAGGTCAAAGAGCGTGTGCTCTCGCTCCTTGAATATAAGGCTTCCCTTCTCTGTTATTTTCATTTCGGGGAAGGTGCGCATAAGTATATCCGTATCGGCGGTATTGCGCGTTTGTACAAGGTACTCGTCACTTCCGTAACGCGCCTTGACCTCGGAAAGCTTACCGTTTACGGCTACGGTGCCGTTATTTAAAAACGCTACGTCCGTACAGATGCGCTCAACGTCCGAGAGAATATGAGTGGAGAAAAGAACGGTGGTTTGTTCCTTTATGGAAAGCAGAGTGTCCAGTATTTCCTTTCTGCCAACGGGATCGAGGGCGGAGGTAGGCTCATCGCATATAAGAAGCCTTGGGTTACCGAGAAGCGCCTGCGCAATGCCAAGCCTTTGCTTCATTCCGCGCGAATATCCGCGTATGCGCCCATTTTCCTTATCAAGACCTACAAGCTCCAGAAGCTCACCGCCTCTTTTTATATATTTTGCTCTTTCCATACCGCATATCTCGCCCGAAAAGCAGAGATATTCAAAAGCCGTCATAAACGGATAAAATTCCGGCACGTCCGGCAAATATCCTATATATCTGTTTGTTGCGGTCTCGCCGTAGGTAACGCGCTCTCCATTTACCCATATATCCCCCGCATCGGGCATTATAAGACCGAGCACGGTCTTCATAGTTGTGGTTTTACCTGCCCCGTTTTTACCTATAAATCCAAAGATACTGTTTTGGGGTACGGCAAGATCAAGCCCCTGCAAAACCTTTTTATCGCCAAAGCTTTTGTAAAGCCCCGACACACAAAGCATATCCATCAAAGACTCCTGTTCTGCCAAAACGGCAAAGACGTTTTATCACTGCCATTATATATCAGCTGCGAGCGCGTTTCAATACCTTTTTCAAAAAACATATCTACCGTTAGTTGATTTTAAGGGGATACCGACTGTATTGCGGCATCAAAGAGAGCTATCATTTTACCGATAAGCTCGGCATCCGGCTCAAAGCACGCCGATTTATCAAGGTAAAGCGACATAAATTCCGCCTTGATCTCGGCAGAGTATTCACCGCCGTGAGATTCTACGTATTCGGTATAGTCAAGGTTAAGCTGCGCGCGATACTCCTCTGCTTTACGCGAGTAGAGTATCCTATCGTGCCCGCGATCCTCATAGGTTACAAAGGTAAACCTTTCATTATCGGAATACGCGGCGTAAAGCTTTTCGTAGCCGTACTCGGGCGGTACGGACACGTCATCCATGCTTTGCACCACCATAACGAGCGCATCGGTTGCCGATATGCCCGAAAGTGCCGAAAGAGACGAGTATTTTTCCCCGAACTTAAAGCTTTCGTAAAGATAAACGTACGGAAGCGTGAGGCTTGCCAAAGGACCGACAACGCCCTTTGACTCGTAGGCGATCATATCCTCGCTTTCATTAAAGCCTGCAACCATAACGCAAGCGGCAATATCGGTATGCAGCGCCATAACGCTGCCTGCGGAATATGCGCCCCAGCTATGACCGAAGAGCATTATGGGAAGCCCGTTGTATTCGGGAGCGGATTTTACGTGTATCAAGGCATTGTCAAGATCGATAACGCCTCTTACAAGGCCGCCGACCGAGCTGCCGCCGCTGTTATCGTTACCCCTTGCATCATAGGCAAACACGGCAAAGCCCGCGCGTGCGAATTCATAAGCAAAGGGCATATATGCGTTGTGACCGCCGCCACCGTAGCCGTGCGCCATTACGACAACACCGCGCGGTGCGGTAGCATCGATCGAATATTTATAGCCTGCAAGAGTAACGCCGTCTGATGAAAAATCAGACCTCTCGCAGCAAAGCCCCTCAAAATCCGAGGGGGAATG
This sequence comes from Eubacteriales bacterium, assembly GCA_045647045.1. Classification (GTDB taxonomy): domain Bacteria; phylum Bacillota; class Clostridia; order Oscillospirales; family CAG-272; genus UBA1740. The sequence continues at coordinate 640 of JAZRLU010000289.1, read as the reverse complement.
GGCAAAATACTCCGCCGTTTCAAACCTGTCTCCAAAAATGGATTCATAAACGATCACCGCGGTGATCGGCATTATAACAAGGGCATTTAAAAGAATTATCAAAACGGCTGCCGCCAATATTCTTTTTAATTTTACAGACATTCGTATCCCCCGGGATTAAACCTTAGGCAAAATATTGCCCCACTCGGATTCAAGAAGGGCTACGCTGCCCGCACTTACCTCGGCAAGCGTATCAAAGCCGCTTTTGGAAAGTAAGATCCTTTCCATTATCTCACCCTCTATGCGCACCGCACTGTCGTGCACGGGGAAATAGTTTTGTAAAAGGAAGGTAACGTATTTTGAAAGGCGCAGCGAGCCGTGGCAGATAGGGTGAAGCTGCACGCCGTCCACCGCCACGCTGTTACCTGCCAATATTGCATCTATTACTCCCTTTTGGGAAAATTCCTTTACAAGTGCAACAGTATAATTTTTACCGAATATCGATCCGAGTGTGGGATCGGAGGTATGCGAATCAGTTATACCTATCACGGGGAAGCCCTGCGGAAGATTTTCACGGTAATAGATCGGTTGCATATAATTTGCCTGCGTATCGCTTGCAGGTGCGCCCGAGGTTATCTCAAAGGCATCGAATTTACCTGCC
>JAZRLU010000288.1:0-1336 GCA_045647045.1 Eubacteriales bacterium | reverse complement strand
ATCCACCCTCGTCATCCTGAGCACCACAGGGCTTTACCCGTGCCGCTCGGCTTTGCCGCGAAGGATCTGATTTACGTCTGTAGCTATCCTTTAGGTGCTAAAACGGTGCACCCTGCTTTCTGTTTATTTCTCGGTTAAAGCACCTTGGTCTGTGCTAAGTGGTATAGAGATTTCTCGCGAATTGCCGAGCGGCACCAATAGAACTTTCATCTGCTCGAAATGACGGCGGAGAGGTGATTTGAATTTTGCACCCAAAAGCTTTTATATAATCCGAACTCCGCAAAGATGAATTCTCGTCTCTGCCTCCCTCCGGGAGTGGAGGGGGACCGCCCTGCGGTGGAAGGAGCTTGGCGTGTAGCTCTCACTTCGTATACCTTGCGGCTACGAACAAAGCTTCTACCTTTGCTTTGACTTCGTATACCTAACGGCTACTCGCTTAAGCTACTTTTAGCCTTCGCTACGTACACCTGTCGGCTACTCGCTTGAGCTACTTTTAGCCTTAACTACGTATACCTAACGGCTACGTAACCAAAGCTACTCGCACTCTCCTTCCGTCACGCATTCGCGTGCCACCTCCCTCCGCAGGGAGGCTTTGGGAAGGAGCCCGGCGTGCAGCCTTCGTTTAGAATACCTTACGGCTTCACCACTAAAGCTATTCGCCTTTGCTTTCTTCCTGCTTCACGTACCACGTCTCTCCGTGGATAGTTATTTGTTAGTGCGTTGCTTGACCATCATATCGATGAACTCGCAAACGCCTTTAAAGTTCGTATTTATTTGATGATTAGTAAAACGCAAAACCAATAGGTCAAATTCTTCGAGCAGTGAGGTTCGGAACTCATCTTTCTCCTTGCCCTGCTCGGTGTAATGTTGTGCGCCGTCAACCTCAATAACAAGCTTTGCCTTGTGGCAATAAAAGTCTGCTATATAAACGGCAATTGTCTTTTGCCTTTGAAAGCGCACGGGATATGTAGATAAGTAATCATACCAAAGATGATTTTCCTCGGGAGTTGCATTCTTACGCAAGCCCTTTGCAAAATCTATTTTACTTTGGTCGTAAAGTAGGGACATCTTATTAAACCCTCCTTAAAAGTGGGGGCGGAGGTGTGGGCAAAGCCCACATTATTTGCCGAAGGCAAACATCATTCGCGTAGCGAACATCATTGGCGTAGCCTACATCATTTGCCAAAGGCAAACATCATTAAGCGTAGCCGTTAGGTATACTAAGCCAAGGCTGAAAGAGCTTTGGGTGTGTAGCCGTAAGGTATACGTACAGATAACTGCACGCCGGGCTCGTTTCCCCAAGCCTCCCTGCGGAGGGAGGTGGCACGCGAATGCG
>JAZRLU010000287.1:0-2902 GCA_045647045.1 Eubacteriales bacterium | reverse complement strand
CACACGCGGGTGGATATGCGCTGTGCTCTTACACCAAGTGCCGTTTTTGTACACAATTGTTTATATATCTTGCACATTTCGGGCATTTACCCCATACCCGTGCGGAATATTACATATTCTTTTTCAAGGTTTCTCTATATTCCTTCGGCGTTTGACCAACGAGATTTTTGAAGATCTTTGAGAAATACTGCACGTCCATAATACCGCAATAAAGTGCAACCGTTTGTATTTGCAGATTGGTTGTACCGAGAAGATATTTTGCGTGCTCTATGCGCTTTTCTCTTACGTATTCCGACACGGTCTTGCCCGTTTCCTTTTTAAAAACGGTGGCAAGATAGCCGCTGCTTATCCCCTGCTTTGCGGCAAGCGTGCTGAGTGAAAGCTCTGCCGAAAGATCCGACTCTATGATTATAACCGCTTTTTTGACTACAGAGGAATACCGCTTCATTGAATGCTTATGCACAAGGCGGCAGTATGACGTAAACATTTCGCGCATAAGGTTGGATATGGCCTTTGCAGAGGTCATAAGCTCTATTTGCAAGGCGAATTTTGACGACAGACTGTCGATATGCAAGGGGTGCACTCCTCCCTGCTCTGCCGCCTTTCGCAAAAGGGTGTTCATGATTATACAGTAGTTCTTTGCATTTCTTACGGGGTCCTGAACGCGCTTTTCAAACATCTCGTTATCAAAGGATGATACAAGCATTGATTCCTTATGCAGCTGCCCAAGCGCTACCGCGCGGATAAGCTCGTTTTCAAAAGCGTAGCGCATTTCCATCATCTCCGCGCTTGCGAGTATGCTTTCTGCACCCTCTCCTTCTGCTGCATTGTCACGCGGAATAACGGGCAGATTATAATTCCTTTGGAATTTAACGATAGAGAAGGATGGGGTATGCCATATATGCTCGCAAAAGACGTTTATTACCTCAAAAATACGGTCTTTTTCGGAAACCACCGGTACTGTTGCATAATACTCGGTCAGAAGCTTTTGCGAGGCGGTTGTAAGCGATATTTTTTCCGCTATTTCAAGTATATCGCTTGCCGCAATGGGCTCTGAAAGATACGGACCTATCATAAGAACGTTTTTTTCTTGCGCTACGGGCAGCCAAAGGCACAGATAGCAAAGCTTGAAATCGTTGCGGAGCATATAGAGAGTTTCGTTTTTTATACCGCCGAGAATGCTTTGCACCGTATCGGAGCCTTTTGAAACAGAGCCTATGATAGCAAAGAGGCGTGCATCGATCATTGCCCCGGCATTATCGTTTGCAGATAAAAGAGAGGAATGAATATAGCATTTTTTCAGGATATCACACAGAAAATCCAACTCGTTTTCAAAATTCACAAGAGCCGACCTCACTTTGCATTTTGTCATTTTGATAGGTTATAGCGCTATTATAACACGTTTTTTTGTTAAATGCAATAGCATTTTCTACTGATAAGATGAAAATATTACAAGAATACATTATTTTTTTACTACCGCATTGTGCTACAGTAATAGTATAATATAATCGTTGTCATAAATACTCTGACAAAAATAAAGAAAGAGGAAAAAGCAATGAAAAAAGAAATCAAATTAGATGCCAACGGGCATCGCAAATTTGGCATGCTTGATAAGATCGCGTATGCCGCAGGAGATCTTGGCTGTAACATGAGCTTTGCTCTCAAGAGCACGGTACAAACCTTCTGGCTCGTTTACATGTATATGGAGATCGGCCTTCTCTCAGCACTTGTTCTTGTAACACAGATCTGGGATGCTATCAACGATCCGCTTCTCGGTTCTATGATAGACAATGACAGACGTAAGTACAAGATGGGTAAGTTCAAGACCTATATCTTTGTCGGCGCATGCGGACTTCTTGTTGCAGGTGCGCTCGTATTCCTGCCTCTTCCCGAAGCTATCAGAATGAGCCAGGAAACCTTCCACGTTATTCTTAAAGCCACCATCTTTATCGTTGCATACGTTATATGGGATGCATTCTACACAATTGCCAACGTACCTTACGGCTCGATGCTTTCTCTCGTATCCGCTGACAAGGGTGATCAGGCACAGCTTTCCACCTGGCGCTCCATCGGCTCTATGGTTGGAAATATGCTCCCCGGTGTAATTCTCCCCTTCCTTATCTGGAACAACATCACATACGACGGTACCGGTATCATCCCCGGAATCGAAGGTGTACATCACATTAACCCCAACACAGGTAAGCCCTATGAGATCGGCGAGCAGCTTATCAACCCCAACACCCTTGAAAAGGTGCAGGAGCTTATCGGTGAGAACGCATTCCTTGCAGCTCTTATCATGGGCGTGCTCGGCTTTGCGGCATTCATCTTCATGATCAAGACGATCACCATCCGTGTTAACGAAGACTCTGTAAAGACCAATGAGCAGAGCGAGAAGATCAACATAATCTCCTCCTTTGGCAAGTTTATGAAGAACCGCCCTGCAGTAGGCGTTACCCTTGCCGCTATGGGTATGTTCCTCGGTATGCAGTCTGCAACCACCGCAAACACCATTATGTTTGCAACCTATTTCGGTAAGGCAGAGCTTTCCGGTGTGGTTATGATCATCGGCTTCCTTCCCATGGTACTCTTCATCCCCTTCATCAGAAAGATCGTAGACAAGTTCGGTAAGAAGGAGGGCTCCGTTATGGGTACGCTCCTCTCCCTTCTCGGCGGTCTTGTTATGATGATCTTCCCCCTTATCCCCTCCAAGAATGCAGCGCTTGTGGTTTACATGATCGGTCTTGTATTCTTCGGTATCGGTATGGGTATCTATACCTGCGTATCCTGGGCTATGATGGGTGATGCTATCGATTACAACGAGTGGAAGTTCGGAACCCGCGAGGAGGGTACCGTATATGCACTCCACTCCTTCTTCAGAAAGCTGGCTCAGGGCGTAGGTCCT
>JAZRLU010000286.1:0-5027 GCA_045647045.1 Eubacteriales bacterium | reverse complement strand
GAAGGTCAGAAAGCAGCTCAGCGCGGTTGAGCTTGTAAAGGTTAAAATGACGGATAACAGAAGCCTTTACAATGCTGTAATGGGCGGCACGGTAGACGAGGTTTTGAATAACGAATCTGTCATTACGGGCATGCTTGGCGTAGATGAGACCGTTGTTCACCGCGCAGGTGATGCCACAGAGCGCGTAAGAGGTCTTATGACCGAGTTTTATGCGCTTGCAACGCCCGAGGAGCGTTACAATTACTACCTGATAAACTACGAAAGCTTCAAAAGCGCATTCAAGGAGCTTACCGTTACCCTTGATAAGCTTTACAGATATCCTCGCGTAAGAGGTACTCTTATAGCCGAGGGCAAGGACAAAAAATATATAATCCTCGTTGCTCAGCTTGTGCTTGTAACGAATGCATTCTTTGACGGACCGGTAAAAAATTATGACGGAACGGACGTTTACGATGCGGATTGGAAAATAGAGAACAAGACGGTAGATATGATACTCGGCACGGGGTACTATGAGGACAACGTTACCGCCGTACCCATCGCAACCGGATATCCTACCGAAAAAACAGAGCCAATACCCCTTGTCCCCGTAGAAAAGCCTACACGCCCCACAGAGCAAAGGCAGCCTATAAAGCCGCAGGCGGTTGAAGATCCGGGGCAAGCACCCAAGGAGGTCACCGAGCCGCAAGAGCCCGTTGCCATCAACAGCCGTGTGCTTGAAATATACGGCGTAATCAATGAAAACACACGAGGTGCGCTTGCCGAGGCTTACAGAGCGGGCGAGTGCCGTGCGCGTGATATCAAAGAAAAAAACTTCCTATATAATATAAGTACCACCGTCAGTCGAGCATACGGTGCACAAATGCTTACGGCAACCTTCCTTGACGAGGATGGTAAATTCATTTGTGCCGCATCTGCCGAGGCAGGCTACCCCGTTGCGTACGAGGGAAGCGTGCCCGTAAAGGCAGACGATGAGTTTGGTAGCTACGTTTTTGTTGGCTGGCAAACCGAGGGCGGTACACGTGCAGATCTTTGTGCACTTACGGAGAGCATTGTGCTCTATCCCGCATTTGACCGCGCACCCACTTACTATAACGTTACGTGGGTAGTAAACGGTGTCAGCGTAACCGAGCGAGTTATCTCGCAAACCGTACCCGTGTGCCCTATCCCCACATATAAGGCAGACGAGGGCAGCTACTACTACGTTTTTGCAGGCTGGGATAAGCCCGTGTCGATCCTTTCGGAGGACGTTACCTATACCGCGGTATACGATGAGTGCTATGTTGTGCCCTTTGCAAACGGCGGCGCGGCGCTTTATGACGATGGGCATACCTTTACGGTAGACTCGCATCTTGCATTTGCAACCTATCACGATCTTTCGCGTCTTTTACCCAAAATAGCGGGTGAGCGCGACCTTATCGTTATCACCTCATACGGAACTCTTGCATTCTCCTTTACCGACGTTATGCGTATGCAGGCGCAGGGTGTGAGCGCCATAGACCTTCGTGTATCGCAAAAGGGTATATCCGAGATGCGGTACCGTGTAGATCTTTACGGCGCAAACGGCGAGAAAATAAGCGGATCGGATATCGGTGTGAAGATAGATCTTATATCCAATATCGAAAACACCGAGAATGCGAAGCTTTATTACGATGCAAGCGAGGGCAGGGAATATATCGACTTCACCGCATCCGAAAACACTGTTTGTGCATCGCTTTTATGCGGCACGGATTACCGCCTTGAGCTTAGGTATACCGTTACCGTGTCGGAAAATTCGGAGTGTACCGTTACCGTAAATACAGACACGGCACGCCCCGGTGAGCTCATAACCGTAAGCGTTCAGGCAAACAACAGTACTATAAAGCTTACACGCCTCACAGTTTTGGATTCGTTCGGCAATGAGATAGAGGTGGGGGCAAACGGGTCGTTCAGAATGCCGCATTCAAACGTAACCGTAATGCAGCACACCGAGCTTAAATACCACACGGTTACCTTTGTTGCATCGGGAAAGGTGGTTTCCACCTACAAGGTTCTGCACGGTACGTCGGTAACACCGCCCGAAGCACCCGCAATACAGGCGGATAACCTCTATACCTACGCCTTTGAGCGCTGGTATCCCAATTCGGGAATTATCGTAACGGATACAGTCTTTACCGCAATATACAAGCGTACGCTTATCCCCTATGAGCCCGATCCGGGTGGGCTTAAAGTGACCGATGGCGTGTTAAAGCTTATCGTTTTAGGTGCGGTAGCGTGCGGACTTTTCGTTTGCGGAGTAGTTCCTGCGGCCGTGATCCTTACGGTAAATTTGCGCCGCCGCAGAAAAATGTTTAACAAAAAGGAAAAATAAGGCAAAATAACACTAAAAAATGTCTCCCAAGAGATTATTTTTATGAAAAAGTGTTGCTTTGCCTTATATTTTTTGTGTAAAACTATTGATTTTGCCAAAAAAAGATGTTATAATTTTTGTAATAGTATGCAAATACTTGTAAAAATCTCGCACGCGGGAGTATACGCGCCTCCGCGCGGCGAACACACTATACAATGAGAGGTGGAAACATGAAAAAGACCAGCTGGCATTCAAGAATAGCGCTTGCGTTTATCCTGGCTGTTGTGATGCTTTTCGGCGTTCTTGCCGTTACTGCATTCGCAGCATCGGATGATACCAATGCTGCTACCGAAGAGTATGACACGCCCTGGTATACCATCACGTATACCGAGCCTAAGAACGGCGAGCGTGCAAGTCTTGACGTAAGGATCAAGACAGATTATTCGAGGTACCTTGAAATCAGGAAGGAGGACATCGTTGAGCTTAAGGATGCAGTTCTCAGCGTAGCGTACAATCTCGCACTTGATACGCTCTTCGCAGAGATAGAGACTGCAGATGCAGACGGTGCCGCCGTTGCTTCGAATGAGTTTGACATTGATATTAACAGGCTGGAAACGCTGATCGAAAATCAGCTTGCCGGCGAAAATGCAAAGGAGTGCATTGAGGCGATCCTCAATCACGAGTACGATACTGTGATCCAGGTGATCTCGCAGAAGTACGCGGAGAGCAAGGGATACGATTTCGCACAGATGGAAGAAAAGGTATCTGAGCTTATCGATTCTTACCTTCCCGAGATCTACGAAGATGAGCCCGAGCTTCTCGCGCAGATGAGCGCAAAGGTAAGCGAGAAGGTTACACAGATCTACGATGAGCTTGAGACTACTCATGCAAACGGAGATGAAATTACCCTTTCTCTCTCCGACCTTAAGGCTATCAAGTCCGTTTACGTAAACGGTGATGCAATCTTCGCAGAGGGCTATTTCCGCTATGATGCTATAAAGAAGCTTATCGCAGAGTTCCCGAGACCCTCCGAGATCGCAGAGTTCACCGATGAAGAAATGGTGCTTGACTATTCCTTCGATGCTGATTTCGTATTCGGCTCTGTAGGATTTGATTTCTCCATAGGCTTTGAGGGCGATTGCTCCGAGATCAGAACCGTTATGGGTATCATCGCCGAGTACATCGACGTTGATTACGTTGACGGTAAGGTAGTAGTAGACGTAAGAGTTCCCGATAAGTTCGGCGAGCTTCTTATCAAGGCGATCGATATGGATCGCATTCCCGACAGACTTAAGCATAAGATCTTCGAGAATCTTAACTCTACTCCCGCTGACGTAGAGGCATTCTTCGCAAACCTCACCTTCGATGAGATAATCGAGATACTTGAGAAGGTTGACTTCGAGTCCGTTCTCACGTCCGACTTCGTTTCTAAGTACGTAGACCTCAGCGGTCTTACCAACGAAGAGATCGTTAACAAGGTAAGCCAGTATGAGCGTTACTACAACAAGGCTAAGGATCTTATTCTTCGCGCGGCGAATAAGATTCCCGATTCCTATATGCAGCTCAGCCTCTTCGATTTCTATGAGGGCAACGGTCGCTTCTATGCAGACAAGACCGCTACCGTGAATATCGAAAGCGTGCTCAGCAAGATCACACCTCAGTATGCGGCTCTTATCGCATCCTTTATCGACGGTAACGGTGACGGTACTATCACCCTTTCCGCAAGCCTTTCCGTAGAATTCTCCAACGTTAACAGAATTACCTACATGCTTGGCGATAAGGTACATATCGACGGTTTCCTCCCCGCAGGTGCTGACATTGAGTATTTCGCAAACATCGGCGAGTACAACGGTCAGACCATCACCGCTTGGGTTGATGAAAACGGCAATGCATACACCGAGATGCCCGATCACGATATCGTGCTTTACGCATACGGTGCATTTGACCTTACCGTTTCCGGCGGCGTTGATTCCGTATACGATCCCGATGCATCTCACACCATTACCGTAACTCCCAATTATACGACCACCAATCCTTCTCCCACCTACACCTATGAGTGGTTCTTCAACGGCACCTCTCTTGGCGTAAGCGATAAGGGCGAGCTTACCGTTTCCAAGGTTGCTGACAGTGGCGTTTACTACTGTGTTGTTACCGTGGTTGACGGTGAGGTTACCAAGACCGCTGTAAGCGAAGAGATAACCGTTAATATCGCAAAGGCTGTTATCGATGCAACCGGCGTTTCGTGGAACAAGTTCGGTAGCTTCGTATATACCGAGAACACAGCATCCGGTGTTGAGCTCGTAGGCGTACCCGGCGGCGTTATCGCAAAGCTTACCGGTACTCCCTCCGCATTTAATGCAGGCAGCTACACCGCATCTTATAAGCTTACTTACGATACAGAAAACTACACCTTGAACGGTGAGGCAGAGGGCAGCATCAACTATGAAATAGCTAAGGCTGATCCTACCTATACCGCTCCCACAGGTCTTACCGCAGCGTTCGGTACTACTCTTGCAGACGTAGCTCTTCCCGAAGGCTTCACCTGGCAGGATGCTCTTACCACCGCAACCGGTAACGTAGGCGCAAACAAGTTCCTTGCAGCCTACACTCCTGCTGATAGCGCTAACTACAACAGCGTAACCGGCATTGAGCTTACCGTAACCGTTACCGCAAAGGATATCACCGGTGCGGTTGGTACCCT
>JAZRLU010000285.1:0-1820 GCA_045647045.1 Eubacteriales bacterium | reverse complement strand
TGAACGTTGCCCAGCGCGGGCTTACCGTAATCCGCCTCGTATACGGTATAAGTAATAGCAACGTGTACCCACTCGTTTGCCTTGGTGGTTACGTGTACAAGCTTATGATCATAGTCTATAGTGCCGTAATCAACTCTCTTTGTCATACTGTTCATCTTAAGCTGAACGGTACGGGAGATAGTATCGTAAATATCAAGCTCGATAGTGTAGGTTCTGCCAAGCTGATCCGCGGTGGTCTTGTAGCCGCCGGTGATCTTACCGTAGGTAAGCACGTGGGTGGTGTTATCCTGATATACGGATACGCCCTTGGTAACGTTTGAGGTGATGGTTGCCTTAAGAGCCTTTTCACCTGCGATCTCGCTACCTGCAACGAGAGTAACGTAGCTACCCTTGCTGTAAGAGCCGGTGGTATCAAAGCTCTCGTTTACAACAACCGTGTCTCCGATAGCCTTACCGGTCTTAAGAAGGAGAACGGTGCTCTCGCCTGCTCTTTGTGCTATATAATCGGTAATATCGATCTCATAGCTGCCGATGCCGCGAAGGTTAACGGTGCCAAGAAGAGTACCGGAGGTAGCATCAAGAGAATCAACTGCGTAAAGCTCTGCTACGTTTGCAGCCTTGTTGCTTACGCTGAAGCGGAATACAAAGCTGTTGCCCGTGGTAAGAGCGGGTGCATTGAAGGAGTAATATCTGCCTGTGGCACCTACGGTTTCGGTAATAGCGGTTGCCGCATCAAACTCGGTGATGAAATCAAACGAGTACTCGCTTGCCATCTTGTTGCCGTTTGTGCCCTGAAGGTCTGCGGGAATGGTAACGGTGTACTTAGTACCGCCAACAAGCATTTCGGGAGTGAAGGTCCACTCCGTGCCGCCGAACTGGGAGGACCAGGTACCGTTTACGGTAACGCCTGCCGCCTTAACGGTAACCTTTGCGATCTCGGATGCGGAAACCGCACCTGCAAATCTGATAACGATATCGTTTGTAACCGCAATGCCACCGTCATTATCATAAGGATCGGTGTATGCAACGGTAAGAGCACCGCCGTTAAGATAGAAGTTTACGTATCTGAAGAAGGCATCGTAGGAGTCTGTTCCGTACTTCATATCATAGTCATACGCAAGAGTATGACCGAGGTTAAGCTCAAAGTTAAGAAGGGGGATATCAAGCTCACGGCAGATATTAACGATATCGTTGGAATATCCGTATGCCGCATTGTACGTATCGTTCATATGAGAGGATACGAACACGGGGCTGTGGCCTGCGGTGATATCCTCCTGCTGAGATCCGTTCTGCGCATAGGTAAGCTGGCAGCCCGAAATGATCTCTGTGCCGTCGGGAGTAGTGAGCCAAGGCTGAAGCTCGCCCGCCTTAAGGGTAAAGCCGTCCTTAGTTATAACGCCCTCACCCTCCTGATATCTTGTAGCACCGTGCTTTCCGTTGTAGTAACGGTCGGGGGTGAATGCCGCAAGAGCAAGGTCTATTGCCTGAAGCTTTTCAAGCTCGGTTGCATAATTACCGGTAGCAAGAGGAGACTGAACTGCCTCTTCACCAAGGAAGGAGAACCAACCGCCCTTGGAGTTACCGTAAACGCCGAACGCATCAAGGTCAAAGTTATAGGTCGTACCGCCGGTAAGGGAGATGTAACGCAGATAACGCATTGCCGCGGTGTTAACGAGCTTATCGTTATACATCATTACAGCGTAGTTCATATGGTCCTGAGTAATACCCTGGCTACCGTCATAGTAGCCCCAGCTTGCATTACGTGCCATAGGTACCCAAAGGTAATCGAATAAGTCGGATCGTAGCCATGTCGTTCTGTG
>JAZRLU010000284.1:0-2004 GCA_045647045.1 Eubacteriales bacterium | reverse complement strand
AACGCCGCAGAATTTATCCTTCTTTGTACCCTTTGCACCGCAGGATTGGCAAACGTATTCTACGTTTTGAGCGCGAAGGCGCACGTTTTCAAGATTTTTTCCGCACTCTTGGCAGAATTTACGCGAATCGGGATTTCTCTTCCCGCAGTCGGGACATCTCATAATCTTCTCCTTTTCGGCGCATAGGTGCACCGGGGCTTTGCGTTATTGCACACCCTAACGTGCTCTTTTTAAAATAAAGAATCCGCAAATTTAAGCGAGTGTGAATTGTTGTTCAAATAAAGGCAACTCTATCAAGTTTCCATTACTCCACACCATACACCAAAGCCTATTATTTCAATAAAAGCGAATAGCATTACTGCGTATATTTGTGTTGCATCGGGAATAAGGTAAAGAGAATTGAAGCCAACTATCAATGATAGAACAAGATTGGGTATAGCAGCTATTAATAACCAATAACCTTCTTCACGTACTTGGCTTATAACAACACCTAATACACTTATCGCAATAAATGCTACCCACGCGGATAGATCAAAGAAAAGAGCAACCGCCGAATTGAATGCTGCATAATAGGTTACAGCCCATGTAGCGCCAATAAGCGCGATATAAGAAACCCAAAGGCTCATATCTTTAGCATTTGATTCTGACTCCTCAAATAAAAACAGCATAAAAGCGCCTACCGCTATAGCGGCGAAGATCGCAACGGCGAATATGCGCAGGGGGTTAATGCAAAGGAACACGATACCCGCAACGGCGGCTACTGATGAAACTATCATATTGATAAGTGACAGATGCGGCACGTCAAAGAAGTGCAGCAGCGTGCACAATCCGCCGTGGGCAACGGCAACGATGCCGATAATCACCCACTTGCTTGCAGCCGCAGGCATAGTAAAGTGTACGACAATAGATGCGATCACGGCAACAAGAGGAATTGAGAAGATCGCAAGGAGTGCAAGCACAAGCGCGCTTCTTTCTTTTCTGCTTGCAGCCGTCATCATACTATCCTTTGTGCGCCTTTTGCTTGCTCTTATTGCCTTTGCGGCATCGCTCCAGCGCCTGCGGAAGCTTGTAACGTACTTATTAAGATCGATATCAAGCGAGGATATCTCGCTATTGAGGCTATCGTACCTATCCGCGTATACGATCGGATCGTCTGCGCCCTCTATATCGGCAAGGCACGCGCGATACTCTGCGATCTTCTCGCGCATACGCGCTTCCTCATCCTCATCAAGCCACGGCAAAAGAATCGGCATTTCTGCGCCGCAGATCTCGCAAAACTTTTCTTCACTTGTACCCTTATGACCGCACTTGGGGCAGATATACTCAACGTTTTGCGCACGAAGGCGCACCTTTTCAAGATCCTTGCCACATTCTATGCAAAACTTGCGTGTATCGGGATTTTTCTTCCCGCAATCGGGACATCTCATATCCTTCTCCTTTTCGGCGCATAGGTGCACCGAAGCTTTATCTTATATATTATACACCCATACGCGCGCATTGTCAATATTTATTTGCGCGGAGCGGCGCACCGCGCAATGAATTGCAGCCTCGCGGTTGCATGAATTGAGCACAAGTGCTCATGAATTGCCTTCGGCATGAATTGCGCGGCACGCGCATTGGGGGTTGCAATTCATCTATATGGAGAGGTTTGCAAAGCAAACTTCGAGAATTCATGAAACGCCGTTTCAATTCATGGCGTAGCCAATTCATGGAGGAGGCGAATGCCGACGAGAATTCATCTTTCATTGGTTTAGAGTAAATGAAAGCTTTGTTCGTAGCCGTAAGGTATTCTAAACGATAGCTGCACGCCGGGCTCCTTCCCAAAGGCTCCCTCCGGGAGGGAGCTGGCGCCGTAAGGCGACTGAGGGAGCATGCGAGTAGCCTTAATTATGTAGCCGTAAGATATACGTAGTTAAGGCTAAGAGAAGCTTAAGTGTGTAGACGTTAGGTATACAAACCCATAACTGCACGCCGGGCTCCTTCCACCGCAAGCGGTCCCCCTAT
>JAZRLU010000283.1:0-4985 GCA_045647045.1 Eubacteriales bacterium | reverse complement strand
CCCACTGCGGTAAATACTGCGCTCGACCAAGAAAGTATTTACTCATAACCGAAATAAAAAACATTTTTTTGGGGAGAGGTACTCTGTGCCTCTCCCTATTCTTTTGCTATATCAATTGTATCAAGGTTGAAAACCTACGGTTTTCTTCGTTTTTATGTTTTTTATTTCTATCCGCGTTTTCTACCCTTGGCGTACCCTTGTACGCCTCGCGGGATGGAAGAACTCGGATTTCTGCTGAAAATCCCGTCGCCCGGGCGCTCGTTCCCACTGCGGCAAATACTGCGCTCGACCAAGCAAGTATTTACTCATAACCGAAATAAAAAACATTTTTTGGGGAGAGGTGCTCTGTGCCTCTCCCTTTACTTTATGCTGAATTATCTATATCGAGATTGGAGAGGTGCTCTGTGCCCCTCCCTTTTTTATGATTAAGCAACTTGTAACGACGTAATTTATTAAAAATAAGATCACCCTCGGCGCGAAAGCTCCGAGGGTGTGTTTTTTATTTTGAGTGAAGCCAAACGAGCATATCGGTTTGACCGCGGTTTGCAAAGCAGCTGTACGGAATAAGCTTAAGGGCTGCGCGCTCCGCCGTGGGGGGAGCGGATGCGTACAGAGTGCCGCTGAAGGGCGCGAGGTATTCTGCCTCGGCAGTAAGAGTTACAAGCCCAAAGGTAGCGTTATATTCCTCGGTTACGGCAGCATCGGGGGCTACACGGTAGCTGTGAAGGGGATGCGCGTTATCAACGCCCTCTGCACAGTATACAACGGGACCGCGCATAAGGCAGATGCAGCCCGCATCGCGCAGCACGCGCGGATCTGCCCACACAGCGCGCACTTTAATTTCAAGCTCAAGCACGGTCTCGCTACCGTCATTATCCACAACGGCATAGCCGTTTTGCACGGTATAGGGCTTGTTTAGGGTGTATGAGGTGCACCAAAACGGTATCCTGAAGGCTATTTTGCTTACACCGCTTGCCGTAATTCTTACCGTGCCGCAGGTGGGATAATCCGTTATCATTTCCGCCTGCACGCCGCCGCACTTAAGGCTTGACGATACGTACTGATTTACATAGAGGGTATCACCATTCGCACCGTAAACGTAGTTACCGAGTGAAGCAAGCAGACGGTTTAAGTTAGGCGGGCAGCAAGAGCAATCAAAGCACTCAAGCCTCTCGGTTATCGGGAAACGGCGCTTGCCGTGGTGAAGCTGTACGTGCTCGGAAAGATTGATCTCCAGCGGATTTTCATAGAAGAATGACCTTCCGTCTAACGACATGCCCGATAAAACGCCGTTATAAAGCACTCTTTCCACAATATCGGCATACTGTGCATCGTTTTCAAGCTCCAGCATTGCATTTGCAAAGAGCATAAGACCGATGCCCGCGCAGGTTTCGGTATATGCCGTATCGTTCGGCAGGTCGTATGAATTTGTAAACGCCTCGCCTATAGAGGTTGAGCCAAGACCGCCTGTTACGTACATTTTGCGAAGAACGATATCATCCCAAAGGCGCTTGCAGGCGCGGTGAAGCTCTGCATCGCCCGTTTGTGCGGCAAGGCGCGCCATTGCGGTATAAAGGTATACTGCGCGCACGGCGTGACCCACAGCCTCACTCTGCTCTCTTACCGGCATATGCGACTGATCGTATCCCGAAAGGGCATCGCCCTCCGTGCCGCGCACGTTAATGAAATGCGCCGCAAGATCAAGGAACTTTTTCTTGCCCGTGTGCGTGTACATTCTTATAAGAGCAAGCTCTATTTCCTCGTGACCCGGGCTTATAAACTGCGCAGATCCTTCCTCAACAAACACCTTTGTGATATGATCGGCGTATTTTTCCATACAGTTAAGAAAATCCTGCTTGCCGGTAGCCTCGGAGTATGCTACAGCCGCCTCCATAAGGTGACCTGCACAGTAAAGCTCGTGCTTGCTTCTGTCCTTAAAGCGATTTTCGGGCTCGCAAACGGTAAAATAAATATTAAAATAACCGTTTTCGTCCTGATTTTCCTTTATTTTTTCAACAATAGCCTCGACCTTTGCCAAAAGATCGGGATCATTGTGCTTTTTCAGCACGTAGCACGCGCCTTCCATCCATTTTGCAACGTCACTGTCCCAAAAAACGTGTGGCTTTAGCGCATCACCGTTCTTATAGGTGAAATCGAACGCGCCAATGCGCCCCGTATCGTAAAATCGACTGTATACCGCATCTATTGTGACGGTGCGGTTAAGCTGCTGCTTATCATAAAGATATCCGGATTTGAGATCAACGTCGGCATAAGAAAAGATATTCATTTTCAAATCTCCCTATTTTTTTGTTTTTTTCTGTTGCATTTTGGTGGCGTGTGCCGTATAATATTATACATTAGATCCGCCGCACAGTCAAGCCCCCGGGTGAACTTTTCCATTTATGTGCACCGGTAACGCTGCCGTAGGTACAGCGGTCTTGGCGGCGGCACTTGGAGAGAATATGTATACACTTTTACTTGCATTAATATACCTTGCCTTTATCAGCCTCGGCTTGCCCGATTCCCTGCTTGGAACGGCGTGGCCGATAATGCAAAACGACCTTGGTGCACCGATGTACTTTGCCGGGGTGATATCAATGATAATATCGGGCGGCACGATAGCCTCAAGCCTTATGTCTGAGAGGCTTACGAAAAGGCTTGGCACCACCGCGGTGACCGTAGCAAGCGTATTTCTTACCGCGATAGCGCTTTTCGGATTTTCGGTATGCAAAAGCGCGTGGCTTATGTGCATAATAGCCGTGCCCTATGGGCTTGGCGCAGGTGCGATAGATGCGGCGCTTAACAACTACGTTGCCCTTTACTACACCTCAAAGCATATGAGCTGGCTGCACTGCTTCTGGGGCGTGGGCACGATAATTTCGCCCTATATTATGAGCCTTGCGCTTGCACACTCAACGTGGAGCACGGGCTACGGCATTACCGCCCTTGTTCAGCTCTCTATAGCGTTTATACTTCTTGCAACCGTTAGTGTATGGCGCGTTAACGCAAAAAAGAGCGTAGCGGGCGAGGACGGCGGCACAAGCGAGATAATAGGCTTAAGAAGATCGCTGCGCATACGCGGCGTAATTCCGCTGCTTATAGGCTTTTTTGGCTATTGCGGGGCGGAGGCTATTGCAATACTGTGGTCTGCAAGCTATCTTAACCTTGATCGCGGCTTTACAGAAGAGCGCGCGGCGGCATTTACCTCTGCATTCTTTATCGGCATTACGCTTGGCAGATTTATAAGCGGATTTTTTGCGGACAGAGTGGGAGACAAGCGCCTTATAATGATAGGCACGGTAATATCGGCAGGCGGAATACTTATTATGATGATCCCCACCGCAAGCACAGTGCCTGCGGTTGTAGGACTTTTACTTACGGGCATTGGCTTTGCGCCGATATATCCTGCGATCATACACGCCACACCCACAAGCTTTGGCAAAAGTAACTCGCAGGCAATAATAGGCATACAAATGGCATCGGCATACGTTGGAACAACGCTGGCACCGCCCGCGTTTGGTCTTATAGCCGATTACGTATCTATAAAGTTGTTCCCCGCCTTTATACTTCTTTTTGTTATAATTATGGCAATAATGCTTGCCATATCCGACCGCGAGGTTAGGAAGGCGCACAAAGCGAGCACTGCGGCAGATGACTGAGATCATCTGCCGTTTTCTTATAAAATAGTTGCACCGTTACGGTACAAATTCTTTGTTTTATTACATTTCTCGGCATTTTTTATCTTGCGGCGCGGTATGGTGAGCGCCGCGCAAAATCCGCACGTTTTACGAAAAAACGCGGCAGAGAGCCTTAGGTGAGCCCCTGCCGCGCTTTTGTTACCGCAAGCGGTATCGCCACGGTACAAATTCTTTGTTTTATTACATTTTTAGCCTTAATTCACCAATCAATCCTCTGCCGTGCCGAAGGCATAGCCATCGTAGCCCGAAAGGAAGTTTTCGGCACATTTCATACATCTGAGAGCCACCGTTTTATCCTTAAAGGAAAGCATAAATGAAAGATTGCCGAAATACTCGTCTATTATCTGCACGCGGATAAGCAGGCAATCCTCGGTTTGCCAAGCGCCGCTTGCCGCCATTTTATAAGCATGCCCCTCGCAGCCCTTGCCGCCAACGGTATGAGAATAGCCGCTCTCGGGAAAGATGCCGAAGTTGTTTTTACCGATACCGAAGGGGATCCTTTTTTCACCCCTGCCGTTTGTATAGGTAAGAGTGCCGCCGCCCCCGTCAAGCGTAACGGAAAGCTCCGTAATGCCCATAGGATTTTTGCGCATCAGGTATTTTACACCCGAAACACGGCAAGAAAGCACAGAGCTGTGTGCGCCGCCCACAGAGAAGAGCGAATGCTCACAAAGAGGCTCGCCGCTATACTCGCCAAGCTCTCCATCTGCTGCATTTTTGTATACGGTATCGAAAAATGCATTGAATATAACGTCCTTTGCTACCGCATTACCCTGATTATCACCGTTATAGACCATAATAAGGTCACGCTCGGGGCAGCAAAGCGCAAGCTGGCAGCCCATTCCGTTAAAGAAGTAGCTGTTATGCTTTGTAAGCCAGAACTGATAGCCGTAGCCGTATGAATTTATTGTGCGCTCACCGTATTGGGTGGTGGGAGCCTGCAGGCTTGTTGCCGCCTTGATAAAACCGTATGAAAGCAGCTGCTTTTCCCCTACTCTACCGCCATCCATAACGAATCTGGCGCATTTTGCAAGGTCGATCGGCCGCATAAGCAATGCGGAATCCATCCAGCTGTGCCCACCGGGGCAGCTAAGCGCATACGCGCCCTCAACACCTATGTGAGAAAAGAGCTTTTCGTTAAGATAATCCAAGATAGGCTTACCGGTTACGCGCTCTACAAGCGCGCCGAGCACAAACGAGCCGTTACTGTCATATCGGTAAAGCGTGCCCGAGGGGTAATGGTAACCCCTGCCGCCGTGAAAATAGTGCAAAACACGGTCATCTGCA
>JAZRLU010000282.1:0-2671 GCA_045647045.1 Eubacteriales bacterium | reverse complement strand
CCAGCACCTTTGACGGTATGGCTATCGCAAAGGCTGTTGTTGAATATACCCACTCCAAAAAGCTTGGTGCAAAAACTCTGTTTGCAACGCACTACCATGAGCTTACCGCAATGGAGGATGAGCACGAGGGCATAGTGAATTATAACATCGCCGCAAAAAAGCGCGGTGACGGCATTATATTCTTACGTAAGATCGTAAGAGGCGGTACTGATGATTCCTACGGAATCGAGGTTGCAAAGCTTGCAGGTGTTCCCCAGCAGGTCGTAAAGCGTGCACGTGAGATACTTGCGCAGATCGAAAGCGAAAACGGCAGAGTGCCCGAGCGTAAGCAAGCTGAGAATACCGATGCAACGTTTGATCTTTTCAGCGGCATCACCGCGTCTAAGGAAAGCGAGGCTTGTGAAAAGCTGCGCGCATCCGATCTTAACACTATGACACCTATTGAAGCTATGAATTTGCTCTTCGAAATCAAGAAAATGATCGATTAAGGTCGATTTGGAGTAGTTTTTATGGGAAAAATCAATGTACTCAGCTTTGAGATAGCAAACCTTATTGCTGCAGGAGAGGTTGTTGAAAGACCGTCCTCCGTTCTCAAAGAGCTGATAGAAAATTCTATTGATGCGGGCGCAACCGAAATTATAGCAGAGATAAAGCACGGCGGCGTTTCGCTGATAAGAGTATCGGATAACGGCTGCGGTATCGATAAAGAGGATCTGCCCGTATCACTTAAGCGCCATGCTACAAGTAAGATACGTGAAAGAGACGATCTTGCGGCAATAATGACGCTTGGATTCCGCGGTGAGGCGCTTGCGGCGATAAGCTCTGTATCCGAGGTAACTATCATAACCAAAACCCGCGAGGCGGATACGGCGTATATGCTTACGTCCGAGGGTGGAAGAGTTATCGATATATCCGAGGTCGGAGCATCCGACGGAACTACCGTAGTAGTTGAAAATCTGTTCTTTAACGTTCCCGCAAGGCGTAAATTCCTCAAAAAGGATGCAACAGAGGCGCAAAACGTGGCGGCTCTCGTTGAAAAAATAGCGCTTTCGCGCCCGGATATATCAATACAGCTTCTTATCGACGGTGAAGAGAGATTTAAAACACCGAGAGACGGAGAGCTTCTTAATACTATAAGAGCGATCTTCGGAAGAGAGTTTTCTACCAAGATGCTTTATGCAGAGGGCATAGCAGACGGTGTTAAGGTAAAGGGCTATATAGGCAGAAGCGATAACGTAAGAAAGAACAGAAATCTTGAAAACGTTTTTGTTAACGGCAGATACGTAAAGAGTCTTACCGCCCAAGCGGCTATAGAGAAGGCATATACGTCCTTTATTGCTACAGAGCATTTTCCTGCCTGCGTTTTGTTTATTGAAATGAACCCCGGAACTGTGGACGTTAACGTGCATCCTGCAAAGCTTGAGGTTAAGTTCTCCGATGAAAGGCGAGTTTTTGAGGCTGTATATTATACGGTAAAGCGCGCTCTTGAGGAAGGGGAATACCGCCCCGAAATGTCACTTGGCAAGGGTAAGTCCGAATATGATCCGAGAGGCGCGTTTGTTCCGATCGGTGAGGATACAAGGGGCAAGCAGATATCCTTCGGCGCATCCGACGTGTATTCGCAGCCGGTGCGCACGCCTACGTCGCAAACAGAGAGAGCCTCATTCTCCCAGGGATCGTCTTCTGCATCATATAATACGGCTCCGCGATCAGCCGGCACAAATTACGGCGCATCTCGCACCGCGCTTGATACGCACAGCACGCTTGATAGACCCCTTTCCGTTGCAAGCAGAAGTGTACTCTCGGGGGCTGACACTATGGGCGCAAAGGAATCCGTTGATCTTCTTGCAAGGTATCAAAAGGCGCCTGTTATGCAAACCGAAACCGAGACAACGGTAGTAAATGCAGCTGCTCCGAGCGCCGCTTTTGGCGTGGCAAACGCTGAAACGGAACCGGAAGCTATACCCGAATATAAATACGTTGGAGAGGCATTTGATTGCTATCTCATTATAGAGCGTGATGGCGAGCTTTTGATCATAGATAAGCACGCGGCGCACGAAAGAATTATTTTTGAGGACTTAAAACGCGGCAGAATGCAAGATAATCGCATAGGCTCGCAGGGGCTTATGCTGCCTATAACCGTGCTGCTTACCCCCGATGAGCACAGCGCTCTTACCGAATGCACCGAAGAGATGCGCGCACTTGGATTTGATTTTACAGTATCGGATAGGAGCGCGGATATCACCGCTATTCCCGATACTATATCGCATACGGATGCCGAGGGGTTGTTCGTTTCCATGCTCGGTGAATTATCCGCCGGTGAGGGCAATCCCGAGATCACCGATCTTATACGCCGCGAGCGTGCGCTTTATCAGCTTGCCTGCAAGGCTGCTATCAAGGGTGGCCGCATATATGACAGAAGCGTTACGGATTGGATCATCGGCAAGGTGCTTCTTTTGCCCGATATAACGGTATGCCCTCACGGCAGACCTATTGCGTACAAGCTCAAAAAATCAGAGCTTGACAGACAGTTTGAAAGAATCAAGTAACAGGAGATCTTATGGCTAAATTTACATTGTTAAGCACCGAGGGTAAGGCACGCCGTGCAACATTTGAAACCGTGCACGGTACTATACAGACCCCCGTGTTTATGAACGTTGGCACGTCGGCA
>JAZRLU010000281.1:0-8398 GCA_045647045.1 Eubacteriales bacterium | reverse complement strand
CCCCGAGCGGCAAACTCTGAAGGTGTTTTGTGAGCATAGCGAGCAAAATCTTCAGCTAAAAGCATAACAATTTAATAACAGATCTACCCGTGGCACAGCTGGATAGCGCGTCAGACTCCGACTCTGAAGGTCGTAGGTTCGAATCCTATCGGGTAGGCCAAAAAACGACAAATTTCGACAGAAATTTGTCGTTTTTTATTCAAGCCGCAGGCTTGGTATGGAATCACGCGTTAGCGTGTATGGTATCGCCGTAGGCGTATGGCATCACCAAAGGTGCATTTTTCTGCGGCTTGATTCCATACGATTGCTTTGCAATCAATTCCATACCGCAACAAGTTGCGGATTCCATGCACGGCTCCGCCGTGATTGAGTACGCGTGGGTTCAAATCCATCGGTTAAAAAGGTAGAATATCTTTTTTATCGCCCCTTCACAAAATCGACAAGTTTCGACAGAAGCTTGTCGATTTTTACTTCTTCACTCTTCACTCTTCACTTTTCACTCTTCTCTTACGAAACGTGTCGATTAGGTAATAGGTAAAAGTGAATAGTGAAAAGGTGCTAAAGAAGCTTTTCTCCCGTCAGTCAAAAAGCATTTAATTATATGTGGGTTCAAATCCATCGGTTAAAAAGGTAGAATATCTTTTTTATCGCCCCTTCACAAGATCGGCAGACTTCCAAAGAAGCCTGCCGATCTCTTTTTATCCGCGCTTTAAGGGCGTGGGATGCTAAGTTGTTTTATTTTTCCGCTTTATAGATCTCTATTTTAGGAGACTTCATCAAACCTGTGTTCTTAAGGTTATACTCATAAGACCACTCGCAGCCGCTCGTGAAATACATATTCGGGCCCTTCCATCCGCGGTTGGTGGTATCGTGAAGTGCACCGAAGCAGTTTACACGTGAGAGATAAACGGTAACGTAAACGGTGTGTTCTCCCGCCGCAACGTTCTTTACGGTAAGGCAATGAGGCGCATATGCTATAACACCGGCATAGCTTTCGTCTATTCTTACGTCGGATACCGTACCTGCAAGCCCCTCGGAGGTTATTTTAACGTCGCAATCCGTGCTGCAGCTTATGGGCAATTCATAAGTAATAGCCGCGCCGTAGAAGGGAAGTCCCTGTGATGTAACAGAGCCGAATGCAATTCTTTCGGGAAGAGATGTAACCGTGCACGTAACACCCTCTGCGCGTACACCGAAGTTTCCGAGCAGGAACATATTTTCAAGGCTTATTCTCTTAGATACGGGTGTACGTACGATAAGCGTATTCCGTCCTACCTTGATATTGGGCATGGAATAAGTATATATTTCCTTATCGGTAAAGTATCCTTCCTTGATAAGCTCTACGCACTCACCGTTGAAAATAACACTCTCGGCTTCCTCTGCGGCAAGCTTGCAGGGGCAGGATATCTCACTGTCAAATTCAAATTTAAGGTATACGTACTTATATTCGGTCTCTTTACCTATAACCCAAGGCTGGCAATCTGTGCCGCTTGCAGAGGGCCAGTTAAGCTCACGCCTGAGCTTTTTGTCTATTCGCAGCATCTCTTCAAGCTCACCGTATTCTACACCGTCCTGTGACATACGGCAGATATCAAGCACCAGCACGTTAGGCTCGCTTAAAGAGTAAGCTACCTTATGCTTGTAATCAAGATTTGCTATAGGCGGCTCGGGCTTGCTTGTGCTGTCGGCAAGCTCGCCTTCGTCTGCATTTTCAAGGTAAAGCAAAAGGCTATCGGATGCATATAGCGTCTTCTTAAGCGTTGTATATCCGTCCTTTGCTACGTAGGGGATCTCTTTTATATCACCGCTTACCGTGTCATAAAGAGTAGGCTTATAGCAGCCCTTGATCTTTACTGTGAGTATTTCGGCATCATTTGTTGCGGGATCGTAGGTTAGGCTTGAACCCGGCTTTTTATATCTTGTGATAAAGAGCCAGCGCGCATCACCGTCGCGGCGGAGCGCATAAAGGAAGCTTGTGGGAGTATTGCCGTTCTTATCCTTAAGTGTAATATCGCGTACTCCGTCAAGCGCGGAAATTATATCAAGCTTGGTAAATGCACATTTTTGTGCCATCGCGTAAAGTGCTTTTGCACCGTCCGATATAACTCCGTCAACAATTTCGGGGCATTTGCCCGTAAAGAGAACAAGACCGCCGCCCGAAATAAGATCCGTAAGCGCATTTACAGTAGTGCTTCTGATCGTGGATAAGGGCGGAACAACAACCGCCTTATAGCTCATTTTGCCTATCCTAAGCTCTTGGCTATCGGTTTTTTCGTAAAGTGAGGGAAGCTCGCTTTCGCAAATAAAGTCAAAGTCAAGCTGAGAGCCCAAAAGGTAGGATATAAGATCCTTATAAGCATTTTCAAGCGTTACCGTGCTATCCGATGACGTATCAGAAGGACCCATATTGAGCCATTGAGATTCAACGGGGTGTATAACGGCTATTTTTACGTCTGCCGTGCCGCGTGTAAGCGCGGTGTTAAGCCTTGCAAAGTGATCCTCAACGTAGTTGTACTTTTTATACCAGGCAGACTGATAATGTATACTTGCAGGATAGTCGCGCTTTGCAGATCCCTTCATACTTACCCAAGAAAGGTGGGGAACGCGCACGGTAACGCCAAGCGCTGCCTGCCAGTCACCCTGGAACTTGTGACCCTTGAAGTCAAAATCCCAGCCGGTAACGCCGTAAAGCTCACTAAGCATTGCTTCCTTTCCGTACTGGTGCGCGGCAGACTGTGCCTGCTTTGCCGTGTCAAGCTGTATATTATCGCACAAAAGGTCTATGCCGGGAATGCCAAAGCCGCGGTAAGAGCGCATAGCCTCACCTACCGATACCACCTGCGCGTGGAGGCTGTGCTCACCCATAAGGTGTCCTGTAAGCGCTATACCGTGTTCATCGCACCACTCGCCGCACTGATCGGCAAATGCCTGCGCAAAGAGCTCGGATACCGTGTCAAAATAATCGTATTTTGCCTTAGAAGGCTTACCGCCCTCAAGGCTCCATGCAAGCTCGGGAAGCTTATCTGTTATAGAATAACCCTTATTTTCTTCAAATACGGTGTCAAGCCCGTATGTCCAAGGCAAAACAACGCCACCTGATATTGCAAACGAAGGGTATTTTACGGGTGTGTACTGCGGCTCATCCGTAAAGATCGCGGGAACCGCCGCGCCAAAGTCTGCACCTACCTTTTCCTTGTACGGAACGTACGTTACGTCAATAAAGCGGCGCATTGCCTTTTTGGAAAGCGTGTCAACGTACGTCTGCCCGTTATACCAGCCGGAGCATTTTGCGCATTTTGAATATACGTAAACGCGCATACCGCAAGCATCATTTGCCTCGTTTATCTTCCTATACGATACAAGCTCGCCTACGGAGTTAAGAACTACGTCAAAAATAGCAACAAGGTATGTGCCGCCGTTTTCATACGCTGCAGAGGGCTCTGTAGCCTCGGGATCGGCTGTGTAGCTAAACGTTATATTTCTTTGCCTGAATGCGGGATTTTTTGTAACGATACCGCCTGCGGCACCGCTCGGCCATCTGTCCTCATCGTAAAGCCAGGAAAGCATATTCTCGCTCTTTCCCTTTTCCACGCAGGCGCTTATAAGATTCATAAAATCTTCGCTGAGATAGGGGGTATTCATACCCGATCTTACGTGCATATGATAGCCGCCAAAGCCCATTTCACCAAGGCGCTCTATCTGCCACAGCAGCTCTTCTTCCTTTAAATTCGTATTCCAAGCCCAGAACGGAGTTCCGCGATATTCCGCGGTGGGATTTTTAAAAAGACTGTCGGCAAGCTTTGCTTGTTTATTTTTTGGATATAACATAAAACAGCTTCCTTTCTGCTATAGTATCTGCAAGTCAAGTATAGCATACGCAAAAACAGAAATCAATTATGCTGATAAATAAAATCAAAATGCCTATGTCACAATGCACAAAAAAACCGCACCAAGCTTGTCATTTTGCTTGGTGCGGTTTTATTTAAAGTGGATCAAAGCACCTTAGAGAGGAATTCCTTAGTTCTTTGAGCTGTGGGATTTGTAAATATAACGTCCGGTGTGCCTTCTTCTACGATATATCCGCCATCCATAAATATTACACGGTCGGATACCTCGCGAGCAAAGCCCATCTCGTGCGTAACAACTATCATAGTATATCCGGACTTTGCAAGGTCCTTCATAACCTCAAGCACCTCGCCAACCATTTCGGGATCAAGCGCCGAGGTAGGCTCGTCAAAGAGAATTACGTCGGGGTTCATTGAAAGCGCACGTGCAATAGCTATTCTTTGCTTCTGTCCGCCGGAAAGCTGCGCGGGCTTTGCATTGATATATGCGCCCATACCAACCTTCTCAATATACTCGCGTGCGATCTTTTCTGCCTCGGCACGTGTGCGCTTAAGCACAACCGTTTGAGGCTTAACGCAGTTTTCAAGTGCGGTCATATTGTTGAAAAGGTTAAACTGCTGGAACACCATTACCACCTTTGAGCGGTAAGAGGTAAGCTTTACGTCGGGGGACTCAATATCCTTGCCTTCAAACAGAATGCTTCCGCCGCTGGGCGTTTCAAGAAGATTTATGCATCTGAGCATCGTGCTCTTACCCGATCCGGATGAACCGATTACGGATATAACCTCACCGCGCTTTACGCTGAGGCTTATATCGCGGAGCACCACGTGATCGCCGAAGCTTTTCTGAAGGTGGGAAAGCTCTATAATATTATCAGTCATACTTAGGCTCCTCCTTCTGTACGTGGATCTCTGCATTGGGATCGGACTGGCTGCCGCATATGGTGTAAGAATCCTTGCCGGAAAGCTTCTTTTCGCAAAGGCGGAGCAATCTTGTGATGCTGAACGTCATAATAAAGTAAATAACGCATATTACAAGGTAGGTCTCAAATATCTGCCAGGTCATAGTCTGGATTTTACCTGCCATGTAGTAAAGCTCCATAACGCCTATAACGTTAAGCACGGACGTATCCTTGATATTGATAACAAACTCGTTTGATACAGAGGGAAGTATGTTTCTTAACACCTGCGGGATAATAACGTGTATCATTGCCTGCCAATGTGTCATACCGAGAGAGTAAGCGCCCTCAAACTGACCGCGGTCAACGGATATGATTCCACCGCGCACTATCTCTGTCATATATGCACCCGTGTTGATAGAAACTATGAATATACCTGCAGGTATAAGGGGGAGAGTATTACCGTCGTTGGCAAATGCAAAGCCCCAATAGATAACCATTGCCTGCACCATCATAGGTGTTCCGCGGAATATCTCAACGTATACGGTTATGATAACGTTGATGATCTTCTGTACAGCGGCAAGAAAACGGGATTTTGAGAGCGGTACGGTACGTATAATTCCTGCAAGAAGACCTATGATAAGTCCTATTACAGTACCGGTAAGGGCAATAAGCATCGTCTGCCCAAGGCCCTTAAGGAGCAGGGGAGAGTATTTAGTTACAATACCCCAAACGTTTGTTAAAAATTCCATACTGTCGGAGTTCCTTTACGGTTTGCTTTAGTTAGCCTTCTTGTAGATGATAACGAGGTTAGACTCGTAGTAGCAATCGGTGAAATCAACCTGTGCCTCACGCTCTGCTGTGGGGCTCATACCTGCGATAATAGCGTCATAGGTGCCTGCGTTAAGACCGGGGATAAGGCTATCCCATTCAACAGCGTAGATCTCAAGAGCCATACCAAGCTCTGCTGCAATGTACTTTGCAACCTGTACGTCATAGCCGTTAGCATAGAGATCGGAGCCCTGGATCTTTACAGCACCGTTTGCATCGGTGGTCTGAGACCAGTTGAAGGGCTCGTAAGCGCACTCCATAGCAACCTTAAGTGTGCCGTTGCCGGTCTCGGTGTTGGAGGATACAAGAACGAGTGCCTCTGCAAGAGCCTCGTCGGGGTTAGCGCTTGCGGTAACCATCTGGCCCATAAGAGCAGAGCGGGTTTCTGCGCTTATACCTGCAAGCACGGTGTTAACGCTTGCAACGTAGCTGCTTCCGGTCTTGAATGCAACTGCAATGCCGGTGTCTGCTGCAGAAGCGGTGAAGCCGTTGTCATTGTTCTTAAGGGGTACGAAAGCGAAGTCCTGCTGCTGGGAGGTAATGGAGTATGCGGTAGGCTCCTCTGCAACGTATCCGTCAATAGCGCCGGACTTAAGTGCAACAAGAAGCTGATCAAAGTCGGGATACTCTCTTACGTCAACGCCGGTGGTCTGCGCGGTAAGTGCATCAAGGTGGAAGGTGCCGGTCTGTGCGGCGATGATCATTCCGTTAAGATCGTCAAGCGAATCAACGGTGGAAAGGTCTGCCTTTTCTCTGCCGTTGCAGGAAATAAGCATCATTGCGCAAAGCACAAGGATAAGGACGGTTGCGATTGTTCTTCTCATGGTTTTCTCCTTTAGGGTATTATACCCTGATAAAAATATTTAAAACAAAACGGTCGAAGCAAGTGCTTCGACCGTATAAATGCATAAATCATGCATATATGTCAATCGAATATAGCACTCCACAGAAACTGTGACAGTCATCGATATGTTCTATCGATGCCCAACGGAAAACCTCTTAAACGGTGTACCGTTTCGGCGAAAGCACCTTTCACACACTCGCTCGGGCGATGATTTAAGCATCTCGCAAGGGCTACTTTTTGATTCCGCGCCTCTAATTCTTTGATCCGACTATTCAGTTTTATGCAGGTATTATAGCACCTTGTTATTTAAATGTCAAGGGCTTTTTCAAAAAAATGTAAATTTATTTTAAAGGATGCTCTTTTCCTCAAGAACCTCGGGGTGCTCCTTGATATACTTGGTCCACTTGATGTAGCCGTAAGTGGTGTTGGTAAGGTAACCAACCTTAAGTATAAGAAGTACGTACTGACCTGCAAGGATGTTGATAGCTGCCTCAAGTATAGAGCAGATATACCAAGCGATCCACTGCTCTCTGAAGCGGAAGAGTATTGCAAGTCCGTTCATTATACCTACGGCAGATGCGCACGCGTCAATGTAGCAAACTACGTTAGCAAGAAGCTCGTTACCGCCAAAGAGATCGGAGGTAATATCAAGTCCGGAAAGGAAGTAACCTACAACAACGGTCCATACCGCGATACCTGCGATAATAAGAACCTCCTGCCAGCCCTTAAGGGTACGTACCTTGGTAAGCTCCTCGTCCTCATCGGTATTCTTTTTTCTGTTCCAGTTGATAAAGCTTATGATATCAATGGGAAGCCAGAAGAAGAGGGTGGTTGCCATGGTAGCAAAGCGGTAAGAGAGAACAAGGCAGATAAGGATCTCCGTGATCTCAACGAATACGGAAACAATGAAGTTCCACTTTGACTGCTTGGAAATAAGAAGCTCGCAAAGTATATTAAGGAAGGTATCTGCAAGGTAAAGCAGCATAATAATGATACCGCTTACACCGTTTGCCCCCTCCTCGGGGAAGAGAATGGAGAAGATTGCCGCAAGCACCATAATGCCAAGGAACCAGCTCTTCTCATAAATGGTGAAATGCTGACCGAAGAATGCAACAACGGCAAGGCTGACTGCAAGGATCGCAAGGGATACGGATGCGGTGAATATTGCGTTGTTTTCATCCGCGTAGATATCCTTTACGGCAGAAGCAATCATATCGTCTGTGGGTTCATTCACAAAGCCGATAAATCTGTCCGAATCTACATCCTTGTAAACAAGGTAGGGGAATACGGTGGAATCACCAAGCTCCTCCCACTGTGCATATGTATAATTGATAACAAAGGAAAAGTCAGGTTCCTCGCTATCCTCCGATTCGAAATATCCGTACTCTACAGGGCAGATATTGTATTCCTCTTCATTATATTCTTCCTCTTCAGGAGTCGTAAGTCGCTCAAAAAGATAATCTTCAGTGGGTACGTATGTACCTACAGGGGAGAGAATACCGGCAATTCCGATTGCCGCCGTAACGATTGATGCGATAAGTGAAAGCACAAGCAGGATAAATGATACGCGCTTAAAATAAAGATGTACCGTATCACCAAGCGTGATATTACCGTTTGACTTCTGATGCGCTACGCTCTCAGCAATGCTCTTTGTTTCAACCTCTTTGTAATTTTTGTTTGACATTTTCCTTTTTCTCCTTTTTATTATATAAAATTTGGGAACAGGAAAAGTATACCATAAACCTTATTGATTTGTCAATATCTATATTTCAAAATATCTTACGTCAGATTCGGCGCGATTTTGTGCAGGTAAAATAAAATATCTGCCTATCCTCGGAGATGCGCTGCACTGTTTCGATTGCCTTCTCAAGGCGTTTGTCATCAAGTGCAGAGAAAGGATCGTCAAGTATAACGGGCGGCTTTGCATCCTCAAACAAGGCATCTATAAGCGCAAGCCTCATAGCAAGCGCATAAAGGTC
>JAZRLU010000280.1:0-9632 GCA_045647045.1 Eubacteriales bacterium | reverse complement strand
GTGGTGAAATGATAGTTTGCTATCTTGGGCTTTGCTGCGCTTATTTTTGAGAGGATCGAGGATTTGCCCACGTTGGGGAAGCCTATAAGACCTACCTCTGCGAGCATCTTGAGCTCAAGAAGCACCTCTTTTTCCTCACCCTTTGTTCCGCTCTTTGCAAATCTGGGTATCTGGCGCGTGGGGGTTGCAAAATGCCTGTTACCCCAGCCGCCTCTGCCGCCGCGGCAGATAACGAACTCGGGCGCGCTTGCCATATCGAAGATTATTCTGCCGCTCTCGGCATCGCGCACTATCGTTCCTTCGGGAACGGGGATTATAACGTCGGCACCGTTTTTGCCGTGCTTTTTGCCGCCGCTGCCGTTGTCACCGTTTTCGGCAACAAACTTTCTTTTGTATCTGAACGCAAGCAGGGTGTTTGCACCGGTATCAACTCTAAAGATGATATTACCGCCTCTGCCGCCGTCACCGCCGTCAGGTCCGCCTGCATTTACAAACTTTTCTCTGTGGAAGGCTACGGCACCGTTTCCGCCGTCACCTGCCTTGAGGTATACCTTTATATTATCTATAAACACGGTCAGTCACCCTCCTTATCGCCCTTTTGTCTTATAACGAGCTTTATCGGGGTGCCCTCGAAGCCGAACGTATCACGCAGGCAGTTCTCGATATATCTCTGGTAGGAGAAGTGGAACAGCTCCTCGCTGTTGCAGAAAATAACGAAGGTAGGGGGGCAAACAGCCGTTTGAGTCATATAGTAGATCTTAAGTCTCTTTCCTCTGTCCGACGGGGGCTGAACTCTGTTCATCGCATCGTTAAGCACGTCATTGAGCATACCCGTGCTTACTCTGTGGCACGCAGACTCATACACGTCATTGATCATAGAGTAAAGATTCATAACGCGCTGACCTGTCATTGCGGAAACGAATACGATGGGGGCGTAGGGCATATATGCAAGAGCTGTGCGGATACGTGTGGTATATTCCTTTACGGTGGAGTTATCCTTTTCCACGGCATCCCACTTGTTTACAACGATGATGCAAGCCTTGCCTGCCTCGTGCGCGATGCCCGCTATCTTCTCATCCTGCTCCGTGATACCGTCCTTACCGTCTATCATAAGGATGCATACGTTAGCACGCTCTACCGCCATTTGCGCGCGGAGAACGCTGAACTTCTCTATTCTGTCCTCAACCTTTGCCTTGCGCCTGATACCTGCAGTATCGATGAAGTTGTATTTACCGTAGCTGTTTTCAACGAGCGTATCAACGGCATCACGCGTGGTGCCTGCGATATCGGAAACTATCATTCTCTCCTCACCGCACATACGGTTGATGATAGAGGACTTACCCGCATTGGGCTTGCCGATAACGGCAACGTTGATAACGGAGGAATCCTCTTCCTCGCATCCCGAGAAATCGCACTCCTCGATTATTGCATCAAGAAGATCACCCGAGCCCGTACCGTGAAGGGATGATATTGCTATGGGATCGCGCTCGAAGCCGAGCTCATAAAACTCATAAAATTCAAGGGGAGGCTCGCCAACGCGATCTACCTTGTTTACCGCAAGGATGATGGGCTTGCCGGACTTTTTCAGCATAACCGCGATATCCTTATCGTCTGCAACAAGACCTGCGTGCACGTCGCAAAGGAAAACTATAACGTCTGCGGTAGCTATGGCGATCTGCGCCTGCGTTCTCATCTGCTTAAGAATGGTATCGTCACTCTTCGGCTCGATACCGCCGGTATCGATAAGAACGAATTTGTGGCTGTTCCACTCTGCATCCGCATAAATACGGTCACGCGTAACGCCGGGAGTATCCTCTACTATGGAGCGGCGCTCGCCTATGATCTTATTGAAAAGCGTGCTTTTGCCGACGTTAGGTCTGCCGACAACTGCTACTATTGGTTTTGGCATTTTCTTTACTTCCTTTCTTCTGTCATTCGGCACCTATAAGTGCACGTACAAGCTCGTATCCGTCATTCTCGCTTATGCTTATCTTAACGCCGAGAGCTTTTGAAAGCTCATCACGCGTCATACCGCATAAGAATACGTCCTCACCGTCACGTAAGCAATTTTCGGGTATAAAAAGCTCGCTGCCGAGCGGCTTTGCAGAAAGCTGCTCTGCGATATCCTTACCCGTGAGCAGGCCTGCAACGGTAATGCTCTCTCCGTAGAAATTGTTGACTATACGGTAAACGTTTATCTTAAGGTTTTTGATCGCGGACATTACGGAGTCGGCTATCGCGCACATCATCGGATATGCGGCAGTGCCCGTTGCAACGGAGACCTCGCGGTATCCGCTGATATAATCCTCCATATCGCTTATATCTTCCCTCGCATCGGCAAACTCATCCATAAAGGATCTTAGCATGCCAACGCCGTTTTCGATCTGCGCATAATCCTCATAATATTCCGTATCGGGTACGGGAATACCCGCCTTAAGATAAAGCTCGTCTGCAGCAAAGAACATACGTGATCCGTGCTCCGCAAGCATTTTTTCCGCAGCGGCGTCAACCGTTTTTATAACCTCCATTGCCTCTTCGGCGGTGAAGTCTGAAAGCGGATAAAGCTTATCTCTGTACTTTGTAAGTCCCGCAGGAACTATTGAAACGCTGCTCATCTCGGGGAAATAGCGGGAAAGATCGGAAAGCGATCTTTCAAGCTCCGCCCCGTCATTCACACCGCGGCAAAGAACTATCTGGCCGCACATAGATATCCCTGCCTCCTTAAGGCGGTCAAGATATCCGAGAACCTCACCTGCGCGCTTGTTTTTCATCATCTTAACGCGAAGGTCGGGGTTGGTGGTATGCACCGAAACGTTGATAGGAGAAAAGCGCATTCTTATGATGCGGCTTATATCACCGTCCGTCATATTGGTAAGCGTTATATAGTTGCCGTGTAAAAACGAAAGGCGCGAATCGTCATCCTTGAAGTATATCGACTCTCGCATACCCTCGGGGTTCTGATCGATGAAGCAGAAGATGCAGCCGTTTTTGCAGCGCTGCTTTTTATCCATAAGCGGAGTTTCAAAAAGCAGGCCGATATCCTCGTATTCACCCTTGTCTATAACCGCTAAAACGGTTTTTCCATCCCGTATAAGCGAAAGCTCAACGTGCGTCTCGGCAAGATAAAAATCATAGTCGAGTACATCGTTGATGCTGTTGCCGTTTACAGAGTCAAGCATATCGCCGCTTTTGATTCCTGCCATTGCGGCAAGCGACCTTTTTTCAACGCCCGTTATCTTTACCATCACGGAAACCTCCAAAGCATAATAAACCATTTTACATTTTAACACATTTTTTTCCGAATTGCAATATTTTATGAAATAAATATCTTTTTATTTTTTTAATCATTGACAAAGCCATTGCGATTTAGTATAATTTTAGGTAGGCAGATCAGGACTGCCTAAGAAAGCGAAAACGGATGAAACGCAATTATCTGCTGATACTAATGCTTACCGGTGCTGCCCTGCTTACGGGTGCTGCGGTTGCATTTCCGAAGATATTCGGTATATTTGAGTGGGTATCTATGATACCGCTTGTGCTTGTGCTTGACCGATGTGCCGATAACGGCGATATAAAAAAGAGGCATTGCTACGCGTACGGACTTCTTTACTTTGAGGTCTTTTATATGGTATGCTTCCACTTTTTCCTCTATATGTACCCTCTTGATTTTACGGGGCTTGACGAGGTTGGATCCGTGCTTGCTATCGCCGTTGCCTGGCTTGGACTTCCGCTTTTGCAGGCACTCTTTGGCGGATTTGTATTTGTGATCTACGTATCCGTTGTGCGCTCTCGCCTTGTAAAGCGCTTTCCCGCGGTGCGCATTTTCTCGCTGCCCGTTATCTACTCGTTTTACGAGTTTACGCAAACGCTTGGCTGGTGGGGCGTGCCCTGGGGCAGGCTTCCCATAGGTCAAACGGAGTTTATATTGCCTATACAGACGGCATCTCTTTTCGGCTCTTATTTCATTACGTTTATCATAGTGCTTGTAAATTGCCTTGTCGCGCGCGCCGCGATGCGCATATTTACCGACCGTGGTGCGGCAATAAGATACGCTTCTGCAGCGCTTGCGGTATTTATACTTAACAGCGCTATAGGCGGCACGCTCTATGCCGCAACACGTGCAAAGGAAAAGGCGGCAGAAACGGTAACGGTAGGTATCGTGCAGGGAAATTACGATTCAACCGACAAGTGGTTTGCAATGCCGAGCATGATCTTGAACAAGCACCTTGCTCTTACGCGCAGCTGCGCCAACGAGGGTGCGCAGGTCGTTATATGGGCGGAGACCGCGCTGCCCTTTGCATTTGCCAAGGACGGCAACATCAGCGCAAGCATCGGCAACACGGCAAAGGAGCTTGGAATAACCGTGCTTGTAGGCTGCATGGAATATACCGATGACGGTGACTACAACGCCGTTCTTTGCTACAATCCCGACGGTACGGTAGAAGATATCGCATATTACAAGAGGCATCTTGTGCCTTTTGGCGAATACGTACCGATGCGCAGCGTTATAGACGTTGTAATGCCCTTTCTTTCCGAGCTTTCAATGCTTGCAGACGATATGAGTGCCGGCACGGAGGCAACGGTATTTGATACCGATTGCGGCAAATTCGGCTCTCTTATATGCTTTGACTCGATATATGAGGAGCTTGCGCTTGACACGGTACGCTCGGGAGCCGAGATATTTGCTATATCGACAAACGATTCTTGGTTCTCCGATTCTGCGGGAATCTATATGCACAACGCGCAGGCTCGCATAAGATCTGTAGAATTTGGGCGCTATACCGCAAGATGCGCAAATACCGGTCTATCCACCGTAATATCCGCCACGGGTACGGTCTTATGCGAGCTTGAGCCCCTTACGGAGGGCTATCTTGTGTATGATGCGGCGCTGCTTGAGGGCAATACGCTTTATACTGTTATAGGCAATACGTTTGTGTACGTTTTAGGTGCCCTTTTGCTTGCGGCACCGATATACGCCGCCACCCTTGATATAGGTGCGCTCATCAGAAAGAGGCGCGAGGAGTGCGGCGCTGACGAATAAGGAGAACGATATGCAAAAGAACAAAAAGACGGTTTATTTTAAGATAATAGATATCCTTAATTCTGCGCCCAAGGCACGGCGCGAGCTTATAGATGCATATATATCAACGCTCGGTCTTACGCGAGAGGAGCTTCTTGACAGAAGCACGGCGGGCAAGGCAAACGTGCAAAGGAGCACGGTAGGCTCTGCTATTGACGAGATGCAGCGCAAGGGTATGATAACGAAGGGTGCGGACGGCAAATACGTTGCCGCCGATCAGCGCCCCGTTGTGATACGCAAGGAACGCTGCGAGAGCGAGGTGCTTAAGCTGCTTGCCACCGAGAGCATGACCAAATCCGAGATAAGAAAGCAGCTTCAGGCAAAGCTCGGTACAGAAAAAACGCTTACGGATAAGGACGATAACAAGCTTTACGGATATATCGGTGAGGTGCTGCGCTATATGGTGCGCGAGGGCATCGTAGCCTTAGACGGCAGCGAATATTCGATACCCGCAAGGATCGCCGCTAAAATAGACGATATAAGCAGCATACTTACTCTTAAGGAGAAATTTTTGTCAAAGCTGCACTCGCGCGGCGGAGAATTTTTTGAAACCTATTTTATGACGCTGCTTGGAAAATACGTTGCCCTTTCGGGTAAAACGGTTATATCCAATTCAACCACAGGCGGCTCTGCCGACGGCGGTATAGACGGAATTATGGAAACGGTGGATACACTTGGCTTCCGCGAGACGGTTATGGTGCAAACAAAGAACCGCTCCGAGCCCACAAACGAAACCACCGCAAGGAGCTTTTACGGCGCTGTATGTGCAAGGCAGGGCTCGCGCGGTATATTCGCCACCTCATCCGAGTTTCACCCCTCGGCAAAGGAGTTCTTTGAATCCATAGACAACTGCGTAGGTGTTGACGGCAGCAAGCTTTTTGAGATGGCTGTAAAAACAAAATACGGAATCAAACGAGTTGGTACACAGCTTACCGTAGACGAAAAAATAATTTAACGGAGTACATATGAGCGAGATCATCAAAGCCCTTAGCGGCATATTAGCGGATAGCAAGGAAAATATACTCGGCACACCTCACGGCGAGCGCCTTACGGTAAACACACGCGTTGCGTACGTGGATAAGGCGTACAACTGCTCGGATAGCTTTATTGAAGGCACGTCTATCGGTATTTTGGCAAACCTTGTTGTGTTTATCAAGGGTGCTGAAAGTGATGAGGATCCGTGCTACGGATATTCTATGTTTATTGATCTTGAAAAGAAGGTCGATGCAAATACCCAGATCACTTCCGAGGCAAACGAATTTCTTGGCATTATCGCAGATTTTACCGATGCGCTGAAGGCTGCGGGGGATCCCGAGGCGGTGCTTAGGCGCTTTAGCGAGCAAGCGGATGAGCATGCGGCACAGGAGCTTGCAAAATTTGAGGAATCTTTGAAGAAAACGAAAAAGATAGCTCTTATCGCAACCGCGGGTGTTATCGTGCTTATGATCGCGGTGCTCGTGCTCAATACAATTATAAAATAGAAGGACCGAATATGAATATAAACGAAGCAAAGGAAGCTTTTATTAAAACCGTAGAAAGTATAGTTGATCCACTTTCGGAGAAGGGACTTATTATCAGCAGCAGATACTTCTTCTACGATAGAGATCTTATAGAGATCCCCGACGGGGATGCAAGCAGGGCATCTGTGCTTGCCGCGGAAATACGTATAGTTGATGCGGAGTCGCACGCGGAGCTTGCAATGGAGTCGGCAGTTTCGATAGAGGGCGGCGAGATACTTAACGATGAGATAGCAAGAGAGGCAACAACCCTTCGCCAAAGCGTTAAGGAGATACTTGATGCACTTGAATGCCACAGCGCAAAGGATGCCTTTGATGCGGTAATGCCCACAGATGACGAGGAAGAGCCCGAGCATCCCGCGTTTGACAACAAAATGTATTATATCATTGGCGGAATCGTTATTGCTCTCATAATAATAGGCGTGGCGATCTTCAAGAGGTAATATGGATTTTTCGAAATACGGAATAAAGCATAAGGCAAGCTGTGAGAGCTGCGAGTTTTACCAATACGATGAGTACACGGATTCATACACCTGCTCCCTCTCGCTGGACGAGGATGAGATGACCGATTTTCTCGGCTTGAATACGTCCGGATGCCATTACTACAGGTACTATGACGAATACAAAAGCGTTCACAGACAGATCTGACCATACCGAAAGGAATTTATGCAAAGATGAAAGACGAACTTGAACTCAACGAAGGTGCGACGGAAGCGGGCACGAAAAAAGCGAAAAAGCGCCGCAAGCTTAAGCTTTCCGACAAAATAATAATTGCAATATTCAATCCGTTGCTTGCCATAATTATCGCGGCAGCTATAGTTTTGTGGCAGCCGTATCAGGAATATTTGCTTAATAAGACGGTATATGATGAGCCTACGCCTTACAGCAACGTTTTCGTTGCCGCGCTCGGTGATAAGTATGAGAGGCTTTGCTCTGTTGATTCACCGAAGATCGCGGTTGTTGGCGGCTCTTCCGTAGCATTCGGTCTTGATAGCGGTATGCTTGGACAGTACACCGACCGCGAGGTAGTTAACTTTGGACTTTATGCAACGCTCGGCTCAAAGATAATGCTTGATCTTTCGGAGGACGGGCTTAACCCCGGTGACATTGTGGTATTTGCCCCGGAGCTTAACGCGCAGACGATGAGTCTTTACTTCGGCACTCGCTCTGCTTGGCAGGCAATAGATGCTGACCGCGATATATACGAAACCGTTTACCGCCATAACGGCGAGGAGCTTGAAGCGGATAAGGTGGCATTTGCCGAGGAAAAGGCACAGTACATCGCAGACGGTGCACCCGATCCTTCGGGCGTTTACAACAGTAAAAACTTCAACTCTTACGGAGACATCTCATATCCGAGACCTTACAATACTATGGCGCTTGGATACGATCCCAACACGACCTTTAGCTTTACATCGGACATTATTTCCCCCGATTTTCTTGAATACTTCAACAATTATTGCGAGCGACTCAAGGCAAACGGAGTTACGGTGTACTTCTCCTTCTGCCCTATCAACGATATGGCGGTTGACGCATCGGTAACTGAAGAAACGATCGCGGAGTTTGAGCAATATCTTAAAGAAAACCTCAACTGCAAGGTTATCTCTTCCCTTTCCGACTACATAATCGATTGGGGTTATTTCTACGATACCAACCTTCACCTTAACGATGAGGGCGTAAAGCTCCGCACGCAGATGCTTATTAACGATCTGAGATTTGAGCTTAAGCTTGGAGATAACGTCTCTCTTGGCGTTGCTCCCCCTCCCGGTATTGAGGGTGCAGAGGTTATAGACGGAAACGATCAGCACGCAGATCTCTTTATCTACGAGCCCGTTACGGTAGGTGATACCGTTGTAGGTCTTTCTATAGTAGGTCTTTCCGAAAAGGGTTTGGCATTTGAGGGCGCGGAGGTTATTATCCCCTCCAAATATGAGGACGTGCCCGTAATCATACTCGGATCCGACGTGCTTGCAGGTCTTAAGAACGTTACTACCGTAACGATCGGCGCAAATATAAGCAGTATTAACGATGCGGCGTTCAGGGGCTGCTCTGCTCTTACCTCTATTATCATTGAGTTCGGTACGGAATGCCTTGTTACCATTCCCGGTGAAAACGAGCCCGGCGGCCTTATGGAGGGCGCACCCGAGGGATGCGTTATCATCTGCGCGCCTGAGGATTATAATGACTTTATTACGCATTACACGTGGAGCCATTACTCCAAGTATTTTGCAAAGCCTTAACTTAAGGGCTTCGTATTTTGGCATAACCGAATAAAAAACGAAAGAGGAATTATGATTTGCATAGTTCCTCTTTTTTGCTTGTATCTAAACCGCGATTTTAAGGTTGAAAACCTGTGGTTTTCTTCCGTTTTTAATCGTTTTTTATTCTATCCTCGTTTCCTCACTCGCCGTACACTCGTACGGCTCTCGCTCGTCAGCCAAGGATTTCTGCTCCAAATCCGTGCGCCCGATTTGCTTTTAAACCAACCCACTCCCCCTCTCACGTGTGCGCGGTGCACAGGCGAGGTAAAATGGGGTGCAAGTGTGCCGTTTTGTGCATTGTGCGAAAAAAATTGAAAAAAATTTTTATAAATGGCATTTGAGAAAACGAGAGAAAACAAGAGAAAACGAGAGAAAACGAGAGCTTTTATTTTTCTAAATCATTTTCGGTCAAAAAGTTTTAAAAAAGGGGTTGACAACGCATATTCGGTGTGTTATAATAACAAGGCTTTGAAAAAAGGATGAAGCGACCGATTCGCTTCCAAACATTAATAGGAGGAATAAAACAATGTCCACATTCATGGCAAAAGCAGAGACCATTGAGCGTAAATGGTACGTTATCGATGCTGCAGGCAAGCCCCTTGGCAAGACCGCAGTTAAGGCCGCAAACATTCTTCGCGGCAAGCACAGACCCGAGTTCACCCCCCATGCAGATTGCGGCGAGTTCGTAATCATCGTAAATGCTTCTAAGGCAATCCTTACCGGTAAGAAGCTTGAGCAGAAGTACTACCGTCACCACTCCGGTTACATCGGCGG
>JAZRLU010000279.1:0-3648 GCA_045647045.1 Eubacteriales bacterium | reverse complement strand
TCGGCAAAGATGAATTCTCGTCGGCTTGCGCCTCCTCCATGAATTGAAACTTCGTTTCATGAATTCTCGCAGTTTGCTACGCAAACCTTGCTCCATGAATTCTCGAAGTTTGCTTTGCAAACCTCTCCATATGGATGAATTTCAACAAATGCGCCGCAGCGCAATTCATGCCGCAGGCAATTCATGAGCACTTGTGCTCAATTCATCGGGCTGTTAAGTTGCAATTCATTGCGCCCTGCAGGCGCTCCGCAATTCATTGCGCGCTCTCCGTGACGGAGAACGCGCCAATATTTAATTTATTTTATTTTTTTATTAACATCCTTTTCACAAATTGGTGCTAAACTATAGGTGATAAGCTATAAATTCACTTAAAAGTACCTGAAAGGATGAAATTTATGTCGGGTAAGATAAGAATTACAGCCGCGCTGGTTGTGCTTGCGCTTTCCGTACTGGCATTCAGCTCCTGCTATTCTATGGATATCGGTCAGCTTCCCAGTGCATCGGGCAGCGAGGACTCCGATTATATAACGAGAGACGAGGCAGAGGAGCTTCTTTCCGGATCGGATAAGGAGTACACGATCAACAGCGGTGACAATTATAACGTAACGATCAATTCAAACGGTAGCATGGGGCTTATTGCGGCAAGCCGCGCCCTGCTTTCTGCCGTAAGCATAACCTGCCTTTTCAACGTAACCGTAAACCCCTATTACGGCAGCAGCTACACCACGGAAAAGAGCTCCGCGGGTGCGGGCGTTATCTATCAGCTTGATAAGGACAAGGGCGATGCGTACATCATCACCAACTACCACGTTGTATACTGCAGCGGAGCCGACACGGCAGACGATATAAGCGACAATATATCGGTATATCTGTACGGTATGGAGTACTCAAACTATGCCATTGAGGCAGAGTACGTCGGCGGATCGCAGAATTACGATATTGCGGTGCTTAAGGTTACAAACAGCGCACAGCTTCGCAGATCCAATGCGGCTGCGGCAACCTTTGCGGATTCCAACAAGGTAAGCGTGCTTGAAACCGCTATCGCAATAGGTAATCCCGAGGCAAACGGCATTTCCGCTACCGTAGGTGCGGTTAACGTTGATTCGGAAAACCTCACTATGACAAGCATAGACGGTAAGGGCAAGGTAACCCTCCGCGTTATGCGTATAGATGCCGCAGTAAACGGCGGTAACTCCGGCGGCGGTCTGTTTAACGATAAGGGCGAGGTCATCGGCATTGTAAATGCAAAAATGTCCGCCTCTACGATAGATAATATCGGCTACGCGATCCCCTCAAACGTTGCAAAATACGTTGCAGACAATATCATTTACTACGATAACGTAA
This sequence comes from Eubacteriales bacterium, assembly GCA_045647045.1. GTDB lineage: Bacteria > Bacillota > Clostridia > Oscillospirales > CAG-272 > UBA1740. Next base: position 2,304 of record JAZRLU010000279.1, on the reverse strand, counting down.
GCTCTGCAAACGATAGCGTATACCGCATACTTATCGGCGTAAACGTTGCTATCTACAGCGCCCGTGCCGAGTACGATACCGAAACTGGTAAGGTGCTTAAGGTTGAGGAAGTAATGGTTGATAACGTTGTAGCCGGCGGAGCATCCGCAGGCAAGCTTCAAAGCGGCGATATCATCAGATACGCGGAGATAGACGGTGTAAAATACGATATCGTGCGCACCTTTAACGTGGTAGACGTTATGCTTACCGCGCGCCCTGACAGCACGGTAATATTCGTTATAGAGCGTAACGGTCAAACTATGAGCATAGAGATCGATATCACGGGAATAACACCGACGAAGTATTAAGAAAAGCAAAAAAGAGCACCCAAACGGCGATCTGCGATAAAGCAGGTCGCCGAATGATGTTTGCCTTTGGCAAATGATGACGCTAACGCTAATGATGTGTGCCTTCGGCAATGATGTTGTGCCTTCGGCAATGATGTTGTGCCTTCGGCAATGATGTTGTGCCTTCGGCACAATAGGAAAATATTACATCATTGCGACCATCGGGAGCAACATCATTACGAGCAAAGCGAGTAACATCATTTTTGCGCGAGCAAAAACATCATTATGAGCGAAGCGAATAACATCATTCTTTTACCGCCGAAAGTAAAAATAAAGCATAACACACTACGCCTTGCAGGCAAGATCGTGTGCAAAAGGACGAGGTTTTCCTCGTCCTTTTTTGAGTTGAATAAATCGAAACTCCGTTTCATGAATTCTCGCAGTTTGCTTTGCAAACCTCTCTATTAGATGAATTACAACTAATGCGCTTTAGCGCAATTCATGAGTGCCTTGCACTCAATTCATGCAACTGTTAAGCTGCAATTCATTGCGCGGTGCGCTGCTTCGCGCCAAGTTGCAATTCATTACGCCTAAGGCGCGCTGCTCCGCTCTTTATAACAATAAGCATTGCTCATCCCTTGACAAACGCCTTGCAGTTTGTTATACTTATAACATAAGTATAATTTTCGGAGGCCGGTATGAATTACAATGTGACACCCAAGACGATAGGCTTTGACGGCGCGCGGCTGATACAGATCAAGTCGCAGCTTGGTAAATATCCCGAGCAGGCTGCCGTTTTGAGGGCAAATGCGGATAAGCTTCTTGCAGTTGAGCCGTTTACGGTAGTAAGAAAAAAGCTCATTCCCCCCTCGGGTAATCCTAATGATTATATGACTATGGGCACGTACTGGTGGCCCGATCCCGATAAGGCAGACGGTCTGCCCTATATCCGCAAGGACGGTGTGCACAACCCTGATGCGCACCCCAAGTGCAGTAGCTATCAGCAAATGGCAGAGGGCGCGTACAAGCTTGCCTATGCGGCGTATATGTTTGAGTGTGATGAGTATGCTAAAAAGGCGGCAGAGCTTCTTTGTGTATGGCACGTTGACAAAAAAACGCGTATGAATCCCCACGCGGAGTACGCGCAGGCGATCCCCGGTATATGCAATGGCAGAGGTATCGGCATTATAGATTTCGGCAGATCGTTTGCGGCTATGGAGGCGTGCGAGATCCTTTTTGCTATCGGCGCTCTTAGCGAGTTCGATTATTTTGCGATAAAGAAGTGGTACGTTGATTTCACAAACTGGCTCATAACCTCGGAAAATGGAATTTTCGAGGATAACTACTTCAACAACCACGGCGCGTGGTATGACGTGCAGGTGCTTTATGCGGCATTGTTTACGGGCCGTAAGGAGCTTGCGCGCCGCGTTGCTATGAATACCTACAGAAGAAGGCATAAAACGCATATTATGAAGGACGGCTCTCAGCCTCACGAGCTTGCGCGTACCAATGCGGCAAGCTACTCGGTGATGAATCTTGAAGCGCTTGTAAGGCTTGCAGTGCTTTCACGCAAGGTTGGCATAAAAGAGGCATCAGAGGTGGATGCCGATGCAGGTGTGTGCCTTATTGCCGAGGCGGCACGCTTCCTTTACCCCTATGCCGTGTATCAAAAGGACTTCCCCTATCAGCAGATAAAGCCTGCCGATTACGGTGGAAGAATGTGCAAAATACTTATCACCCTTGCAGATCTTTGCGGATCGGATGAGTATCTTGCAATGGCTAAGGATATGGCGAAGCCCGAATATCTTCTTGACGTTGATATCGATCTTTGATTTTTGGATGAATAATAATTTTGAGAGGTAATATATATGTTTGACGTTGCGGTGATCGGTGCCGGTGTAATAGGCGGTGCCGTTGCAAGAGAGCTTGTACGCTATGGCGCGCGGGTTGTGATCTTGGAGAAATGCTCGGACGTGGC
>JAZRLU010000278.1:0-1839 GCA_045647045.1 Eubacteriales bacterium | reverse complement strand
CTAAGACCGCTTGGCCTCCGACTTATGGCGGTTTACGGCTCGATACTTGATGCAACGGGCGATTCCTCAACTCTTATTGCAAAGTCTGTGATAGATGCTATTGCTTGCTTCATTATGGCAACCTCGTTTGGCATAGGCTGCGCGTTTTCCGCGATACCTATGGTCTTTTATCAGGGGTTTATAACCATTATAGCTATCGTTATGAGCGATGCGTTTGCAGGCTCGTTTGTTTTTGATGCGGGCGTATACTATCTTTCCTGCACGGGTAGCCTTATTCTTATACTTATAGGTCTTAATTTCCTTGGCGCAACGAAGGTTAAAACGGCAAATATGACACCTGCTGTCTTTATTCCGTTTATCCTCGTTCCGATCCTTAACTTATTTTAAGGAGTGAAAATGGAGAAAATATTTCAAAAGAAGCTAACGGGCGAGCGTGCCCTGTTCCGCGCTTCACAGCTTGACGTTGTGCAGTCCGTATTTGAGGACGGCGAGTCTCCGCTAAAGGAGAGCAGGGAAATCTCCGTTACCGACTCTATATTCAAATGGAAATACCCGATGTGGTATTCAAAAAACGTAAGCGTGCGCAATACGGCATTTCTCGTAACCGCGCGCTCCGGCATATGGTATACCGATAACGTAAGCCTTACCGACTGTACCGTTGATGCGCCTAAAACCTTCCGCTCCTGCCACGGTGTACACGTAAGCGGATGCACCTTCCCGAATGCCGCGGAAACGCTTTGGCGCTGCAGCGATATACAGATAAGCAATACGGCGTTTGTCGGTGATTATCTCGGCCTCGGTGCAAGCGGCGTCAGGGCAGAGAATATGTCCATTTCGGGAAATTATGCCTTTGATGGCGGACGTGATATCGAGATCTCATCGTCAAGGCTTATATCAAAGGATGCGTTCTGGAATTGCGAAAACGTTACCGTAAGGGATAGCGTTATAATAGGCGAATATCTCGGCTGGAATTCAAGGAACTTAAGATTTGTAAACTGTACGATAGAATCAAATCAGGGCTTGTGCTATATAGACGGTCTTGTGCTTGAAAATTGCCGCCTTGTAAACACCGATCTTGCCTTTGAGCGTTGCTCGGGCGTGGATGCAACCGTTACCACGGTGATAGACAGCGTTAAGAACCCCATATCCGGAGTTATAAGGGCGCGCGGCATCGGAGAGATCATACTGGACGAGTCTGATCCCGAGCTTGTAAAGATCCTTTGCGAGGAGGACGTATAATATGGGAAAATATAATTTCGACACGGCACCCGATAGGCGAGGAACTTATTCGCTCAAATGGGATTGTGCAGACGGCGTTATCTCTATGGGCATTGCGGATATGGATTTTGAGACCGCTCCGCAGATCAAGGCGGCGGTTATAAAGCGTGCCGAGCACGGCGTTTTCGGCTATAGCGTAACGCCGGACGAATACTTTATAGCCATACGCGATTTCTTTGAAAGACGCCACGGGTACCGCTTTGATACCGCGGATATGATATACTCCTCAGGCGTTGTTGCGGCAATATCCTCGGCGGTAAGAAAGCTTACCACCCCCGCAGAAAAGGTGCTTATACAGCCACCCGTGTTTAATCTTTTCTACAATTCCGTTTATAACAACGGCAGATATATCGTTGAGTCCGCGCTCGTCAGGCGCGGGGGCGGGTATGAGATAGACTTTGAGGATCTTGAAAATAAGCTTTCCGATCCGCAGGTATCTCTCTTTATACTTTGCAATCCTCATAACCCTGTTGGTAAGGTCTACACGCGTGAGGAGCTTTGCCGCATAGGCGAGCTTTGCCATAAGCATCACGTAACCGTGCTTTCGGACGAGATACATTG
>JAZRLU010000277.1:0-1896 GCA_045647045.1 Eubacteriales bacterium | reverse complement strand
GTACAACCGAAGGTGCTCCCGATTACAGCTGGATAGGCACCGTAGTGCTTTTCGCAGTAGTTATCCTTGTATTCTGGCTCTTTATGATCCGCCCCCAGAAAAAGCAGGAGCAGAAGGACAACGAAATGCGTAATTCCCTTGCGGTTGGTGACGAGGTTACTACCATCGGCGGAATTATAGGCAAGGTTGTTTCCGTAAAGGGTGAGACCTGCGTTATCGAAACTACCAAGGACAAGACGAAGATCCGCTTCCTTAAGGCAGCGATCAGAAGCGTTGACGTTAAGGCAGAGGATATCGCAGCTGCGGTTATCGCAGAGGAAGCAGCAGCTAAGGAAGCAGCTGCCGCAGAGGCTACCGCAAACGAAGGCGAAAACAAGTAAGATACCCGAATAAAACAAAAAGTCTCCGAATATGTTTTAGTAATAAAACGCTTCGGAGGCTTTTTTTATGAAAAAATCAAGTAAGGCTTCAAGGGTGCTCACGGTGGCGGCAGGGCTTTTATCCTACCCGTTGGTATTTGCCGCGGCGTGTGCGATATTCGGCGCTGTGTGCGCATCCCTTACGCGCCCTCTTTCGGCAATGCCGCTGTTTACCGTTGCGGCGCTTGCCTTGGCAGGGGCACTTGGTACCGTTATATTCCGCGCCGTATCGGGTGTATGCACACCCGTTGTGCTGATGCTGCCGCCCGTTGCAATAGCCGCCGCTTATCTTACGGTAAGCGCGATAGGCTTCGGCTTTGAGCTTGGATGGGCGCACCCTTTATATGCCGCGGTATTCCTTTTATCGGCTTTTGCGGCATCTTTCCTGCTTTTTGCCAAGCGGAGCAAGGCAAAACGGGCAAGGCGCGGATATTTTGCGCGCTGAAAATTAAATCGCGGAGGGAATGCGGGAGATGTACATAGGCAGCGCTTCTTCAAAATTAACGCCGTAGGTGCGGCGATTTTCGTCTGCCATAGTACGCTTCATACATTCAAGGGTGAAATCGCAAGCAAGAGAAAGCGAATCCTCGTACGACATTCCGCGCATAAGCGCGCCGAGCGTTGCGGATGCAAATATATCACCCGTGCCGTGATAGCTTACGGGAAGGTACTCGTTGAAGTAGGAATAGTACTTATCCGCGGTGCTGTCATAATAATACACGCCGATCTTGCCGTCTTCAAGGCTTATGCCTGTGAGGGCGGCTCTTTTACATCCGAGGTCGGTAAACTTTTTGAGAACGTATCTTACGTAATCCTCATCGTAATCGGGATGATACTCAAAGCCGAGCATAAAGGATGCCTCGGTAAGATTGGGGATAACGAGATCCGCCTTAGCGCAAAGATGCGCCATATTCTGTGCAAACTCCTCGGTAAAGCCGGTATAAAGCTTGCCGTTATCAGCCATAACGGGATCGATGATAACTACTCTGCCCTCGCCACCGAAGTTATCGATGATCTGATCCACCAGCTGAAGCTGACGGTAGGAGCCGAGGTAGCCTGTGTATATAGCGTCAAAGTCAAGAGAAAGCTCACGGAAGGTGTCGGTAATGGGAGCTATCTCATCTGTAAGGTCATGGAAGGTGAACTTCGGAAATGCGGTGTGCGTGGAAAGCACGGCGGTAGGAAGAACTCCACACTCAACACCTGCGGCGCTTATGATAGGCAAAGCCGTGGTAAGCGAGCATTTTCCGACACAGGAAATATCCTGCACAGTAAGAATTCTTTTCATTTATGTATCTCCTTTGTTTAGTATCACATCAGCACCGAGAGCGGAAAGCTTATCCTCGATAGCGGCATATCCGCGCATTATGCTCTCGGCATTTTTTATTTTACTTTTCCCGTTTGCGGCAAGTGCTGCAAGCACCGCCGCCGCACCGCCGCGAAGATCGGAGGCACGGCATATGCCTGCCACAAGGCG
>JAZRLU010000276.1:0-4373 GCA_045647045.1 Eubacteriales bacterium | reverse complement strand
ACTTAGGAGAAATCGCCGACGGCCCCGGACACAACAGCGCTTTTTGCTACCGTGGCAAGTGGTACGTTGCATATCACCGCCGTGAAATAGGTGACACCAATCCCCACCATCGCAGACTGTGTATTGACGAGTTGCCCATTGCCGCAGGAAAGCTAACCCCCGTGACGATGACTTGATTTAAAGCCTGCTACTCGTTAAGAAAGGCGGGTGCAGGCAATAATGAACAGATAGTTGAAAATGCTTTTTGCCACGGCGAAAAGCATTTTTCGTTTTAAGGTTGAAAAATAGCGGTGTTTATGATATAATTTATTAAAATACCAAAGAATATTGTGGGAGGTGCAGTTAATGTTAAACAATCTTACCACCAAAAAGGATATACGCACGTTTTCGGTTTGCCCGGAAAATCCGACCGGAAGGAAGGGCGAGGGCGGAAAGGCAACGCTTGAAGAGGGAAGTGCGCAACTTGCAGCCCGTGATCTCGGTCAAGGCTGGAAGGTGAACCCTTACATCGTGTTAAAGGCGGGCGAAACTGCCGTGCTTGCCGATATTTCGGGAGAGGGAGCTATCAAGCATTTTTGGATCACCGATAGCGCAAAGTACGGAAGACAGCTTTTGCTACGTATATATTTTGACGGGCATAAGAATCCTGCCGTAAACGTTCCGCTTTCGGACTTTTTCTGCAATGCGGATTACAATGAATACAGGCAGATAAGCAGCTTGGCAATGTGCTATAACCCGCGCAAGGGTATGAACTGTTATTTTGAGATGCCGTATTTCAAAGGCTTCCGCGTGGAGCTTGAAAACACCGGAGCAACGGATGCAAACGTATATTATCAGCTTGATTGCGAGGAAAAAAAGATACCCGCCGACAGTCTTTATTTCCACGCGCAGTTCAGACGTGTAAATCCTCTGCCCTATAAGGAGGTATACACCATTCTTGATAATATCAAGGGCAACGGTCTTTACGTTGGCACGTATCTCCACTGGGGCGTTAAATCCAACGGCTGGTGGGGCGAAGGCGAGATCAAATTTTATATAGACGGTGATACCGATTTCCCATCCGTTTGCGGCACGGGTACCGAGGATTATTTCTGCGGAGCATACAATTTCGACGTAAACGGCAGGTATACCGAATTCTCTACGCCCTACACCGGACTTAGCAAGGTTGGATATACCGATGAGACTTACAGGGCTCAAAGATATTTTGATATGTACCGCTGGCACGTTACGGATCCTATCTACTTCAAGGAGGATCTTAAGGTGACTATTCAAGCGCTTGGTTGGAGAAAGGACAAGAGATATCTGCCCCTGCAGGACGATATCTCATCCGTAGCTTATTGGTATTCGGATAATCTTGATGATACCTATCCCGATATGCCGAGCGCGGATGAGCTTGAGCTGCCGTAAATAAAAAGCTGCCCTGCGCGATATCCATGCGGCAGGGCGTGATAAAAAACGATAAAAACAAGCACGTAGTTTTTTCTACGTGCTTGTTTTATTTATAGATTGAAAAGCTTTTTGAAGAAGCTTTGGCGCTTGGTGTTGTTGCCGCCGTCGAGCGAATCGGCAAATGCCTGAAGAAGCTTTTTCTGATCTGCGGTAAGATTTTTAGGCGTTTCGATATTAACCGTGAAGATCAGGTTGCCGCGGCGCCTGGAGTTTACGTTGGGCGCGCCCTTGCCGCGCAGGGTGAACTGCGTGCCGGACTGTGTGCCCTCGGGTACGTTAAACTTTTCGGTTTTGCCGCCGATGATCGGAACGTCGATCTCCGCGCCGAGAGTTGCCTCTGCAAACGAGATCGGGATATCGCAATAAAGATTATCCCCCTCGCGCTCGAAGATATCGTGAGCCTGAACGTTTACCTCAACGTAGAGGTCACCGTTGTAGCCGCCGTTTCTGCCTACGGAGCCTTGATCGCGGAAGATAACGCGCTGACCGGAGGAAATTCCCTCGGGAATAGCGGCATCTATCTTTTTGGTTATTCTTATATAGCCCTTACCGTTACAGTTTTTACAGGGTGTTTTGATGATCTTACCCGTTCCGCGGCAGGGGGAGCAATCACGCTCGCTGCGCATTGCGCCGAACATTGTTTGCTGAGTAACCACCGTGCGTCCTCTTCCTCCGCAGGAGGAGCAGGTTTCGGGCTTGGTGCCCTTTGCCGCACCGGTAGCAGAGCACTCGGGGCACTCCTCTATTCTTGCAAACTTAACTTCCTTTTTGCATCCGAAAATGGATTCCTCGAAGCTTATCGTTACCTTAGCGAGAACGTCATCACCGTTAACGGCATTTGAACGCCTTGATGAGCTGCCGCCGCCAAAGCCACCGAAGCCGCCGCCGAAGAAGCTTGAGAATATATCACCGAAATCGAATGCGCCGTCACCGCCGCCGTATCCGCCCTGTGCAGGATCGAATGCCGCGTGACCGTAGGTATCGTATTTCTTTCTCTTTTCCGCATCGGAGAGCACGGCGTATGCCTCGTTGATCTCCTTAAACTTTGCCTCCGCCTCTTTGTTGTCGGGGTTTCTGTCGGGATGATATTGCATTGCGAGCTTTCTGTAAGCGCGCTTTAAGTCCTCGTCATTAACGCTTTTGTCAACGCCAAGGACCTCGTAATAATCTCTCTTATCTGCCATAATAACCTGCTTTAAGTAAAATATTGATGTACCGATGCCACAAAAACCCTACACGGGTGTGGCTTTATGCACATTTTGTGGGAGATCCGCGCAAGGGATCTCCCACGTTAGGCGTTTATTTTAAGATTAGGTCTTATCCTCGAAATCGGATCCGTAAACGTCGCCGTTTGCAGCGCCCTCAGCACCACCTGCAGCGCCTGCACCCGATGCCTGATAGATCTTGGATGCGATGGGGTAGAAGGCATTCTGAAGAGCCTCGGTATCAGCCTTGATAGCCTCGGTATCGCCGCCCTCAAGAGTGCTCTTAAGCTTTGCGATAGCGTTGTTAACGCTGTTCTTTTCGTCCTCGGTAACCTTATCCTCAAACTCCTTCATGCTCTTCTCGATCTGGAAGATCATATTCTCGGCGTTGTTCTTGGTCTCAACGGCATCCTTGAACTTCTTATCCTCTTCTGCAAATCTCTCTGCATCGCGGATAGCCTTATCGATCTCATCCTGAGACATATTGGTAGAGGAGGTGATGGTGATGTGCTGCTCCTTGCCGGTGCCCTTATCGGTAGCGGTAACGTTAACGATACCGTTTGCATCGATATCGAAGGTTACCTCGATCTGAGGAACGCCTCTGGGTGCGGGAGCAATGCCGTCAAGGTGGAAGCGGCCGAGGGTGGTGTTTGCGCTTGCCTGATCGCGCTCACCCTGAAGCACGTGGATCTCAACGGAGGTTTGGTTATCAGCCGCGGTGGAGTATATCTGGCTCTTCTTTACGGGAATTGTGGTGTTACGCTCGATGATCTTGTTGAACATACCGCCAAGAACCTCGATGCCGAGGGAAAGGGGAGTAACGTCAAGAAGAAGAACGTCCTTTACGTCGCCGCCGAGAACGCCGCCCTGAATTGCCGCGCCGATGGCTACGCACTCATCGGGGTTGATGCCCTTGAAGGGCTCTTTGCCGAGGAACTTCTTTACAGCCTCCTGAACCGCGGGGATTCTTGTAGAACCACCAACGAGAAGAACCTTGGAGATCTGAGATGCGGAAAGCTTAGCATCGTCAAGAACCTTTCTTGTGGGGATCATGGTAGCGTCAACGAGATCGTGGGTAAGCTCGTCAAACTTAGCACGGGTAAGGGTTGCCTCAAAGTGCTTGGGGCCGGTTGCATCTGCGGTGATGAAGGGAAGAGAGATCTCTGTGCTCATAACGCCGGAAAGCTCTATCTTTGCCTTCTCTGCAGCATCCTTAAGTCTCTGATGAGCCATCTTGTCTGCTCTGAGGTCGATGCCGCCGTTCTCCTTTGCAAAGGTCTCTGCCATCCACTTAACGATTCTTGCATCGAAATCGTCACCGCCAAGACGGTTGTTACCTGCGGTAGCAAGTACCTCAAATACGCCGTCGGAGATGTCAAGAAGAGATACGTCGAAGGTACCGCCGCCAAGGTCGAATACCATTATCTTCTGTGCCTCTTCCTTATCAATACCGTAAGCAAGTGCTGCCGCGGTGGGCTCGTTGATGATTCTCTTTACCTCAAGACCTGCGATCTTACCTGCATCCTTGGTTGCCTGGCGCTGTGCGTCGGTGAAGTATGCGGGAACGGTAATAACAGCCTCGGTAACGCTTGTGCCGAGATATGCCTCGGCATCCGCCTTAAGCTTTTGAAGAATCATTGCGGAAACCTCTTGGGGTGTGTACTTCTTTCCGCCCATATCTGCCTTATAAGCCGTACCCATCTCTCTTTTGATAGAGCT
>JAZRLU010000275.1:0-3288 GCA_045647045.1 Eubacteriales bacterium | reverse complement strand
CCCTCCTCGCCCTCCATACGAGGTGTGATACCAAGGCAAAGCACTACGGCATCTGCACGCCTTGCGGCAATTATCGCCTCGCGCATCGGATGCTCCTCGTGGTATGCAAGCTGCGCGTTGCTTCGTGTAAGATTGGCGCCTCTTGCATAGATCACCTTGCCGTCAAAGTTATCCTGTATTCCGCGAAGAAGGGTTGAATAGGTATCGGGAGTACCGTTATAGTTTGCAAGAAGAACGTCCTTATCGTCTGCGGTAGGACCTATAACCGCAAGCGTTTTAACGTCACGCAGGGGGAGTATACCGTTGTTCTTCAAAAGGACCATTGATGCCGCGGACATCTTGCGCGAAAGCGCCTTGTGCTCGGGGCAAGCAACGATATCTATAGAGAGCGAATCGTATTCGCAGTCATCGGCAAACATACCGAGTCTTAAACGCGCCGCCATTATACGCTCGCAGGACTCTGTTATCTTTTCCTCGGTAACAAGCCCCTTATCATATGCATCCTTAAGCCAGGCAAATACAAATCCGCAATTAAGGTCGCAGCCGTTATTTACGGCAAGCGCCGCACTGTGCGGCTCATCCTCCGTTACCTTATGGTTAGCGTGGAAATCGCGCACCGCACCGCAATCCGATACAACGTAGCCACCGAAGCCAAACTCATCGCGCAGTATTTTCTGAAGAAGAGTGGGGCTGCCGCAGCAAACCTCGCCGTTCGTTCTGTTATAAGCACCCATAACCGCAGAAGGATCGGCATTTTCTATACAGTATTTGAATGCGGGGAGATACGTGCCGTAAAGATCCCCGTCCGATACTACCGCATCAAACGTGTGGCGAAGCCCCTCCGGTCCGCTATGCACGGCATAATGCTTAAGCGTTGCATCAAGCTTTCTGTATTTTCCGTCACCCTGCAGACCGCGCACGAAGGCGCAGCCCATTTTACCCGTAAGGCAGGGATCCTCACCGTAGGTTTCGTGTCCTCTTCCCCATCTCGGATCGCGGAAGATATTGATATTGGGTGACCAATACGTAAGGCCCTGATATATTTGTGTATCACCGAATTTTCTGTACTCGTTATATTTTGCTCTTGCCTCATCCGAAATAACCGTTGCAACCTCGTACATAAGATCGGTATCAAAGCTTGCCGCCATACCTATAGCCTGCGGAAAAACGGTAGCCACACCGGAGCGTGCAACGCCGTGCAAGCCCTCATTCCAATAATTGTGCCCGGGAATACCAAGCCTTTCTATCGCGGGCGAATCAAAGCGCATCTGCGACATTTTTTCTTCGAGCGTCATTTTTGCAACGAGCTCTTTTGCCATTGTCTTAAAATCCATTACAAGCGCCTCCTTATCCGAAAAGAATTGAATTTACTATTGATTCAAGATACTCTGCCCTGCCGCTATCGGGTATAGCCGTTTTGCCGAGTGATTCTGCATACGCTGCAAGCTCTGCAAGCGATGCCTCACCCGAATCTATACGGCGACCGATCTCCGTATTTTCAAAGCTTGAATATCTTTGCTTAACAAATTCATCTATCCTGCCGTCCGTGATAATAGCGGCAGCCTTTATAAGACCGAGAGCAAAGGTATCCATACCGAGAATATAAGAATAGAACATATCCTCTGCAGTATTGCTTGGGCGGCGGCATTTTGCATCGAAGTTAAGACCGCCCGTAAGACCGCCGGCGCGAAGCACCTCGTACATACACATAGTGCTCTCATACACGTCAAACGGGAACTCATCGGTATCCCAGCCGAGAAGAAGATCTCCCTGATTTGCATCAATTGAGCCAAGCATACCGTTTGCGGCACTTACGCGCAGCTCATGCTGGAAGGTATGACCTGCAAGCGTTGCGTGATTTGCCTCGATATTCATCTTAAAATCGGAATCCAGCCCCCATTTACGCAAGAAACCTATCGCGGTTGCCGCATCGAAATCGTACTGATGCTTCATAGGCTCCTTGGGCTTGGGCTCAATATAGAAATCCCCCGTAAAGCCTATCGATCTGCCGTATTCAACCGCCATTTTCATAAGAGCTGCAATATGGCGCTCCTCAAGCGCGATATCGGTATTAAGAAGGGTTTCATAGCCTTCTCTGCCGCCCCAGAAAACGTAGCCCTTACCGCCAAGCTTTACCGTTATATCCAGCGCCTTTTTTATCTGGCAGGCGGCAAAGCAATATACCTCGGCGCTGTTCGTGCTGCCTGCGCCGTTCATATATCGCGGATTTGAGAACATATTTGCCGTGCCCCACAGGCATTTGATGCCCGTAGCCTTCATTTTTTCAAGAATATAATCGCTTATTTCGTCAAGGCGGCGATTGGTTTCGTTTATATCGGATGCCTCGGGAACGATGTCCACGTCGTGGAAGCAGAAATACTCAACGCCAAGCTTTTGCATAAACTCAAAGCCTGCATCCACCTTTGCACGTGCGTGCTCCATTGTTGCAGGAGTGTTGCCAAAGCTTTTATCCGCCGTATCTCTGCCAAACATATCCGTGCCCTGCGCACAAAGATTGTGCCACCAAGCCATTGCAAAGGGAAGATGCTCCCTCATTGGCTTACCGAGTATTATGCGCTCGGGATCGTAAAACTTAAAGCTTAAAGGATTTTTTGAACCTGCGCCCTCGTATTTTATTTTAGGTACGTTAAAGTATTCCATATCTTATCCTCACTTTATTTTTTTGTAAAGCTCTTTTACCGCAGGGTAGATAAGCTTAAATTTTTCGTATTTTTCCGCATATCTTGAAACAAGAGCGGCATCGGGTGTTATACGCTCCTTATAGCTTACCGTAGCGCGCACCGCCGCCGTTATATTCTCATACTCACCCGCCGCGGTTGCGGCAAGAATACCCATACCGTACGCAGGACCTTGCTCTGTTTTTGGAAGCAGGATATCTATACCGAGAACGGATGAAAGAATACGTAAAAAGACAGACGATCTTGCGCCACCGCCTGAAACGGTGCTTTCCTTTATCTTAATACCCATTGCCCCTGCAGCCTCAAGATTATCGCGCAGGGCAAAGCATACACCCTCTATAACGGCAAGCAGCATTTCGCGCCGTGTAACCGAGGCATCAAGACCTATAAACGTGCCGCGCACGTCTGTATCGTTAAGCGGACTGCGCTCGCCCATAAGATAGGGCAAGAAGTACACGCGGCTGTTGCCAAGCATATCTTCACCGATTGCGCCAAGCTCCTCTGTATAATCCTTAGTATTGAGTATATCCTCAATAAACCACTTGTTGCAGGATGCGCAGGAGAGCATACATCCCATAAGGTGATATCC
>JAZRLU010000274.1:0-3381 GCA_045647045.1 Eubacteriales bacterium | reverse complement strand
GGTTGGGCTTGATATCGGAGAATATCTCGTATGCAACGCCTGCGGCATCAAGCACGTCGGTAACCTTCTTTGTTACGCCAAACTTGATAAGATCGGGGTCGGATGCAACAAGTGCCTTTGCAAAGCCTCTTGCAGAGATCTCCTCGGGAATAGCGGCAATCGCGCCCTTTCCGTGATAGGACGTTTCGTTAAGTACAAATCTGTTCATTTCATTCACCTCTTGTTTTATTGAAAAGACGTATCCTTTCTATTATGTATTATAATACATATTTGCATCATTGTCAAGATTTTAACGACATTTTGATGCGCACCTTTTAAAAAGTCGCTTTTACGTTAAAAGCCGAGGGGTAACGTGTGGCGCGAGTGAGCGTACCGTCATATGCTAAAATGTAAGAAAACAAAGAAAGAAGAGCCAAAATATGCTTGTTAGTAAGGAATATAACCGATCCCGCGCATACAGCTACGCAAAGAAATACGCCTTTTTGCCGAACCCCGCATTCGGCGATTTCCGCGATATCGGCGGCAACTGCACCAATTTTGTTTCACAGTGCATTTACGCAGGGGGCTGCCAGATGAATTACACGCCAACCTTTGGGTGGTACTACCTTTCGTTAAACGAGCGTGCCCCCGCTTGGACGGGGGTTGAGTATTTTTACAAATTCATAACTGCGAACGAGGGCGTAGGGCCTTACGGCAGGGATGCCGAGAGAGATGAGTGCGAGATAGGTGACGTGGTGCAGCTTGGCAGGGCAGACGGAACGTTTTACCATACCCTTATCATTGTGGGCTTTGAGGGAGATGAGCTACTGCTTGCGGCACAAACGGACGATGCCTTTATGCGCCCGCTTTCATCCTATACCTATGATAACGTAAGATTTATCCGCATTCTCGGCATTCGCTTTTCCCTGCCGCCGGCAGACGATTGCATCCCCAATCTTTCCGAGGATGATGCTTGACATTTTTCTTTGCTTGTGATAGAATAGCTTGACTATTCTTAAGCAAGGAAGTTCATATGAAAAAGCTACTCTCTCCCATGCTGCTGTTTTTGGCGGCTACGATATGGGGCTTTGCCTTTGTTGCACAAAAGGCTGCATCCGACGTTCCCGTATTCATACTTACCGCAGCAAGAAGCATAATAGCCACCCTTGCCCTGTTTTTGGCGGTGATCGGATTTGACGCCATAACGAAAAACGGCAGAAGGCTTATATCGAAAAAGGGTATTGACATAAAGCGCGCCGAGCTTATCGGCGGCGCACTTGCAGGCGCGGCGCTCTTTGCCGCAACCGTAATGCAGCAGCTTGGCATAAACGGCACGGATGCGGGAAAGGCATCGTTTATCACGGCCCTGTACGTTGTTATAGTGCCCGTTTACGCGCTTATCGGCGGCAAGCGTTCACCCATCAATGCCTGGATAGGCGTGGCGATCGCAACCGTGGGATTTTACCTTTTGTGCATCAAATCGGGCTTCACGGTTGAGCCCTCTGACCTTCAGGTATTTATCTGCGCATTTATCTATGCTTTGCAAATAATGATCATAGATCATTTTATCAAGGATTGCGACGGTGTGCGCTTCTCCTTAATACAGTTTGCCACGGTATCCGTGCTTGCCGTTATTGCGGCACTTATAGCGCGTGAGCCGTTTGACACGGCGGCTATCGGCGGCGCTGTGCCCGAGGTGCTTTACCTTGGTATTGCATCAAGCGGAATTGCTTACACGCTGCAGATAATCGGGCAAAAGAATACGCATCCCGCGGCGGCATCCATCATTCTTTCGCTTGAATCGGTGATCGGCGCGGCGGCTGCGGCGCTTGTGCTTGGCGAAACGCTGGCACCGAAGGAGTACGTGGGCTGTGCGCTTGTGTTTGCCGCGGTGATCATATCGCAGATCGATATGGGAGCGATCCTGAAGGGCAAAAAGAAGAACGGCGCCGAAAATTAAGATCGGCTTTTACGTCTTGGCGGCGCACCTTGCGCCATATAAGTGCACTTACGGAAGGGGATATTGCGGCTTATCCGCGCTCCCCTTCTTTCATTTTGCACAAAAGAGGCGCATCTTACCGTGCTTTTTGGGAAATGTTGCGAAATTTTAACGCGCGCACAAATTTCTACTTGACTTTTTTACGTGCTCGTGTTAAAATACTAATGTATTTTGATGGTTTCTGCGACTGACGGATAATTGTGGGCTACCACAGTGGAGCAGGAATCCTTTTATAGCCGACCGTCTGGGCGTACTTATCCATTGATGTATGGACTAAGTGCGCCCTTTTTTGATTGAAATTTTATGAAACGGAGAAAATATATGAAAAAAATCGGCATCATTATGGGAAGCGCAAGCGATCTTCCCGTTGTAAAAAAGGCAATGGACACGCTCGATAGCTTCGGCGTTCCCTACGAGGCGCACATCTACTCCGCGCACAGAACACCCGAAGAAGCACGCGATTTTGCGGTAAACGCACGCGAGCGCGGCTTCGGCGCGATCATTGCGGCAGCAGGTATGGCGGCGCACCTTGCGGGTGCGATCGCGGCAAACACCACCCTGCCCGTTATCGGAATCCCCTGCAAGTCCACCAATCTTGACGGACTTGACGCACTTCTTTCCACGGTTATGATGCCCTCCGGCATTCCCGTTGCCACAGTTGCGGTAGACGGCGCGACCAACGCGGCGCTGCTTGCAATAGAGATCCTTGCGGTGGCAGACGGTGAGCTTGCAAGAAAGCTTGACGAAAAGCGCGCGCTTGACAGTGCCGCAGTTCTTAAGCGCGATGCAGAGCTTAACGCAGAGCTTGCGGGCAAGTAATTTCCGCACATCAATCCACTAACAAATAAAAAATAAAAATAAAAATATATTTAAAGGAGTAAGCACAATGAGCAAGACACTCGTTTACACAGGAAAAACTAAGGACGTATTCGCACTTGAGAATGGAAACTATCTTCTTAAGTTTAAGGATGACTGCACCGGCAAGGACGGCGTTTTTGATCCCGGCGAGAACTCGGTAGGTCTTACCATCGAGGGTGTTGGTGACGTTAACCTTCGTATGTCCATCTATTTCTTTGAGAAGATCAACGAGGCAGGCATCAGAACCCACTACATCAGCGCAAACCTTGCTGATACCACCATGGAGGTTCTCCCCGCAAAGCCCTTCGGTAAGGGACTTGAGGTTATCTGCCGCCATAAGGCAGTAGGAAGCTTCTACCGCCGCTACAGCGATTACATCGAGGAAGGTGCAGATCTCCCCGCATATGTTGAAACCACTTTCAAAAACGATGAAAAACGCGATCCGCTCGTAACCAAAGACGCTCTCGTAGCTCTCGGCGTAATGACCGACGAACAGTATGACGATATCAAAAAAATGACCCAGGATATCACCCAGATCGTTGCAG
>JAZRLU010000273.1:0-7248 GCA_045647045.1 Eubacteriales bacterium | reverse complement strand
GTCAATGTTCTTTTCATTAGTTGTTATTATCCTCCGAGGTTTCATCGGAATTTTGAGTTTCGTCTGTCTCTGCAGTCTCTTCTGCCTCTGCAGGCTCTTCTGTCTCTGCAGTCTCTTCTGCTTCGGTCTCGTTGTTGCCTTCGCACTCACACTCGCCGTCCTTGTTCTTCTTAAGCTTGTCGCGAAGAACGAAGAAGTATACGCCTGCGCCTGCTGCCGCAAGAACAATTACGCTGCCGATGATTATGAGTACTATAGCAACGGTGGGAAGTCCGTCGTTTACGATAGGATCAACGTCGGGAACGTCGGGAGTTACGGGCTGCTCGTTTTCAAGATACTCAAGCTTTGTGATCTGCTTTTCTGCAGCCTCAAGCTTCTGATAGTTCTTAACAAGAGCCTTCTGCTCGTTGATGGAGATCTTTGAGTAAGCAGCGCGTGCCGCCTCAACGATTGCCTTATCTGCAAGAGTTACCTTCTCGGGGATAAGGTCGATCGCAGCGATCGCATCAAGCGTGATGTCGTCTGCAGCTGCAGCACCGTCAACAACAACGTCGAAGTACTGACCGAGAATGAAGGTGTCGTACTGCTGACCGTTAACGGGCTTAACCATAACGATCTTGCCCTCGATATGACCGATGTAATCAACGAAGTTTGCTCCGTAGAATACGTTAGAGGGGTTGGACTGAATGTTCCACATGAAGTAGTCAACGATACCAAGACCCTCGCTGCCGGTACGGTCAACGAACTCGGGCTTTGTGGGAAGGTTCTCGTAGCTGTAGAAGTAGTAAATGTCGTACTCCTCCTCAAGGGTGGGAGCAACGAAGCTGGAGAAACTTACAAGGTTAAGGCTTGCGCAATCGAAGAATGCCTTATGACCTATAGACTCAAGAGTGTAGGGGAGAGTAACGCTTGTTACGTCTGTGTTTGCAAATGCATATGCACTGATTCTTACAGTGTCCTCTGCAACGTTTGCGTTCTTGCTCTCGCCGCAGTAAACAACAAGCTCAATGCCGCTGGGAACCACACGGTAAAGCGAACCGTCTATAACGCGAACGCTGTCGCTTACGTCATAGGTGTAAACGGTCTTTTCGTAAGTGGTACCGTTGAAGTCTTCCTTTACTATATTAGAGAAGGGAGCAAGCATGCAGTAAGCGAAGGGGTTATCGCCAATGCTCTTGATGGACTCGCCGAGAGTTACGGTGAACTGCTTAGCGGTCTCCTTATCCTTAAGGAACGCGTGAGTACCGATCACCTCTGCAGAGGTAAGATCAGCCTCGGAAAGATCGGTGTATGCAAATGCATAGTCATCGATTTTTACAACGCCGCCAAGACCGTTTACGGTAGCAAGCGTCTTTGCGTAGGAGAATGCACCCTCACCGATGCTTTCGGTGGACTGTGCAAGAGTCAAGGTGGTGATAGCGGTGGCATCTGCGAATGCGTAGTCACCGATCACGGTAACAGAGGAAAGGTCAAGCTCGGTGAATGCGCTCGCTGTGAATGCATAAGGACCGATGTTTGTAACTGCATCAAGGTTGATGGAGGTAAGCGCCTTAGCGTCTCTGAATGCACCTGTGGGGATAGAGGTGATCTTGTCGCCAAGAGTAACGGTGGTAAGCGCGTGGCTGTAGGAGAATGCCTCCTCACCGATAGACTCAGCAGAAGAAAGATCGATGCTTGTTAACTGAGTTCCGTAGTATCTGAAGATGTAGTATATACCGTCGGTTGCGTACTCGGTAAGACCCTGATCGGCGAAGGTGTAAAGAACGTCGCCGGAGAATGCGTAGTTACCGATGGATACAGCGCCCGAAAGGTCGATGCTCTGAAGAGAGCAGGTGTTGTAGAATGCGTAGTCGCCGATAACCGCACCGCTACCGAGAGAAATGGAGGTAACGGAAGCTGCGCCCCAGAATGCAGACTCACCGATATGTGCATTGTTACCGATGGTGATGGAGCTTATGGGAGATCCGTATACGAAGTAGAATACCTGCTTGCCGTTATCGTCAAGATAGTAGTTTACAGTACCGTAATTTCTTGCGGTATTGAAGGAGAATGCGTTAGCCTCAAGAACAGCGTCGTTGCCGATCGTTACGGTCTTAAGAAGCTTGCACTCGTGGAATGCGCCCTCGCCTACGGTAACACCGTCTGCAATGCTTACGCTCTCAAGGTAGGTGTTTGCAAATGCGAAAGCACCGATCCTTGTTACGTTCATTGCGGGCAGCGACTTGATAGCAGTGCTGTCAAACGCATAGTCACCAACGTAGGAAAGAGTTCCGAGATCAACCTCGGAAAGAGAGGTACACTCTGCAAATGCATAGTTGCCTACGCTTCTTACAGAGGGGATAGAAACCTTCTTAAGGTTTGCATTGCCGGAGAATGCCGCGTTACCGATCGAAACGATGTTTGCATCGTTCACGGTAAGCTCCTTGATAGCAGGGGAAACAAGAAGGATCTCGGTTCCTTCCGCATTAAGGATGTAGGGCTTGCCCTCAACGGGCTTAAAGGTGGTGTTGTTAGCATTTACGTTGAAGGACGTAACTGCGGTGTTTCTGAACGCGTGCTCGCCTATTACGGCAACGTCAGCACCGATGTTAACAACGGCAAGCGCCTCACAGTTGTTGAATGCGCCTGTGGGAATAACCGGTGTATTTATCGTGATAGAGGAAAGGCGCTTGCAGCCGCTGAATGCATATCTGCCAAGGTTAACCTTCTCTGCTGCGATATTTACAGAGGTAAGAGAGGTGTTGTTAAGGAATGCGTAAGCACCGATGGACTGAATGTCCTTGGAAAGGATTACGCTTGTGATAGAGGTGTTAGCCGCGAATGCGTAATCTGCAACCGCTATCGCAGAGTTGAGCGCAACGGTACCCTCAAGAGAGCAGCCGATAAATGCGTTCTGGTTGATGAACTTAACGTTCTCAAGACCTACAACGGTAGTAAGTGCGGGGCAGTCGTAGAATGCGCCGAGGTCGATCTTAGTAAGAGTAGAGGGAAGGGTTACCTTCTTAAGCTTGGAGAGGTTCGCAAAGGCATAGGAGCCGATGGTCTCAACGCCCTCGGGAATGATAACCTCCTCAATGGTGTCATCACCGATGAACCAAGGCTTGGTCAAGCTGGAGTCCTCCTCGGAGATCTCATCGTTTTCATCCTTGGGTATGTACTCGTAGTTAGAGAACGCATACTGGTAGATCTCGGTAAGACCGAGGGATGCGGGAATGGAAACGATACCGCCGTTTCCGTAGTAGTGCATGAGCCAAGGACCGTTTGTTACGTAAGGATCCTTAACCTCAATGGAAATAGACTTGGAGTAGTAAGTGCTTGCACCGTCCATAAGAACCTTAACGGCTATGGAAGCGTAGCCCTGCTTAACTGCCGTAATAGT
Organism: Eubacteriales bacterium; assembly: GCA_045647045.1. Taxonomy (GTDB): domain Bacteria; phylum Bacillota; class Clostridia; order Oscillospirales; family CAG-272; genus UBA1740. Next base: position 3,869 of record JAZRLU010000273.1, on the reverse strand, counting down.
ACCGTCCTCGTCAACCTTAACGATAGCCTCGTTACTGGAGGAGAATACTACCTCGGTATCCTCGGGGAAGTAAGCGTGAAGCTCGTAGATGATGTCTACAGACTCGGAGGGGAACATCTTAAGCGAGTAATAATCGCCTACAAACGTCATTGTTGCACCCTCAAGTCCGATATCTCTTTCCTCTGTGCTGAGGAAGTAGAATGCCTTCTTAACGTCATAGCCCGTAAGCTGGAAGTTGTCCGTTACCGGCTTGGAGTACTTCTTGTAGCCCTCGTCGCCCTCTGCAAGGACCTTAACGTACAGCTTTTGCTGCTTTGTCGTACCGTCCTCAAGAGTTACGGAAGCGTAGATAACAGCGTCACCGGAGCCTGCTGCAATGATCTTGTTGTTAACAACTCTTGCAACCTCGGGTCTGGTGGAGGTGTAGTCTACAAGCTCGCCCCACTCGGTGGAGGGGTAAACTATGGGCTTAAGATCGTATGTCTGGTTGGGGCTGAGAGTGATATTGGTCTCTTCGTAGTAGAGATCAATGTAATTCATGGGAAGAGCTATCTCGTAGGTTGCCTCGTTAAGAGCATAGTCAAAGAGGGAAACAACGAAGGTGTTGCCGTTGTGGGATCCTGCCTTGATATCGTCTACGTAGTCGGTAAGCTCATAGATCATGTAAGAGGTGGCGTTGCAGTCGGAATAAATGGGAGTCATGTAACGGTCAAAGCTGGAGATGGTGTAGCCGCCTATCGTTCCGTCGTCAAGCACAAGGTCCTTATCGTAGGTTACGAAGCCGGGAAGTGCGGACATGGAGTAGTGGTTATCGTATATCGCAAGCTTTGCGTACAGTCTGTTCTTCTTTGCAGACTTATCGTACTCGGTGTAGAACTCGCATCCGGTAAGGGTGGGAGCCTCAAAGTCGATAGTGAGCGGGAAGGTGAAGGTGTTTTTATCGTTTGTTTCAGCACCGCCGTCTCCGTAATCAAGGTAGCCCTTAACGGTTACGGTGTACTTGGAATTGTTCTTAAGGTTATGATCAGCTACGCTGAAGTCTATATCAATAGCGGAGGGGTAAATGGATCCGCCGTCACCGTAAGACTTTCTCTGATCGTACTCGGTGTGCTCAAAGATCACCTCGCCCGTTGCATCATTGGTGATGGTCACGTCAACGCGTGCAGCGTTACGTAAGAGACCTGCCCAAACGCCGTGCAGAGTGTTAACGCCCTGCTCCTGGTTGGAGAGGGAGATGTACTTTCTGTCTGCGGAGATCATATTGGTACCGGGCTTCTGCTGATAGTAGTAAGCGCCAAGGTAGGAGATATAATCGTCGTAGAGTGCACCTACGGGTCTTGTGGGGTAAGCGTCTGCAAGGGTCTTGTCGAGAAGGTCAATGGAATCGTCAAGCTCATCCTTGTTGGTTTCGTAGTAATCTATATCGAAGAGAGGAGCCTCTGTCCAATCTCCGTAAAAAGCAAGATAAGGCACGTTAAGATCAACTGCGGTAGAGCCGGTAGCATCAAGGGTGACGAAGCCCTCTACGTACATACCGTTCTCAAAGGACTCGTCAAGATACTTCTTGTCCGCGTCGCTGAGTGTGATGGTAAGCGTAACGGTTGCAAGCTTGCCGCCGCCAACAGTTACGTTGTTGCCGTTTTGGGTTCCGCCGTCTACGGAGTTAACTACAACGGTAGCACCGGAAAGGAGCTCCGCGGTCTCGGTAACGGTGGTCTCACCGTGGCTGGTGAAGGTATCGCTTACACCCTCGGTCATAACGATCGCGGATACGTCGTAGCTTACCTCGTCAGCACCGAAGTTATCGATGGTGAAGGTGAGAACGTATACGCCGGTCTTTGCAGGATCGTCACCAAGCTCGATCTTGGACTTATCCTGAAGAGTTCCGTCTAATCTGTCGTAAGTAAGGATGTATGCAGTGGTGTTCTTGCAGTTGATAAGGTTTGCAAGACCTGCACCCTGCTTTCTTATGGAATAGGGATTGCCGTTTTTGTTGTAAATGATATCTGCGGTAGACATAAGAAGTCTGTTAACCGCTGCGGTAGTCTTTACGGGATCGTTCGCAATATCTGAGGGGAGATTCTTCTTTACGTACTCACGGAGAAGAGATGCAACGCCTGCGATGTTGGGGCATGCCATCGAGGTACCGGAAAGTCTGTCGTAATCCTGACCGGGAACCGCGGAAAGAATGGAGCCGCCGTGTGCGGTGATCTCGGGCTTGATTCCAAGGTCGGGTGTGGGACCCCAAGATGAGAAGCCGGACATGAAGGGACCTGCCTTCTGCTCGTAGCTTATCTTGATCTTGCCGGTTCCGCTTGCCGCAAGAGCCTCACCGTCGTCCTGAGAGATAGAGCAAACGGGGATCTGAGTTTCACCAACGTTCATACGGATCTCACCGGAAACGTTGTTGTAAATGATCGCGCCCGCAGCGCCCATCTTCTCGGCGGTGTTCGCCTTTTCCTCGAAGGTGCTTGTACCTCTGCGGATAAGTGCGATCTTACCGGAAACGTCAATGCCGAGATAGTCAGCCTCGATACCCGAGCCGGGGATGGTGACGTACTCTATATCGATCTCTGTCATAACGTCGCCGAGAAGCTCTTCCACAAAGTGCTTTTCCTCAGCCGCTCTGTCGGAGGACTCGGTGTAGTAGATGATACGGTCGCCATAGAGGAGGTAGGAGGTCTTTGCACCCTCGATGGATGCAACGCAAAGTGCACCCTTGTAGGTGGAGGGGGAGCCTACCGTAGCAACGTCGGGGTTGGAGGTAAGGGGAAGGTTACCGTTCTTCTCGGAAGCATATGCTGAGCTGTAGCTGTTAGATGCAGCGCAGATAAGGCTTATACCGTGATTTCTGATGTTCTCGTATACTCCGCTTATGATCTCCTTGTCGCTCTCACGGCTGAAGCCGCATCCGCTACCGAGAGACATATTGATTACGTCAACGCCGAGAACAACGCAGTCCTCAAGCGCGGAGAGGATCCAAGAGGTACGTGCAGAAGCCTGAACGTCGGAGAATACCTTCATTATTGCAAGCTGTGCGTTGGGGGCAACACCCGTAATGGTGTCATCCTTACCTGCGATAATACCTGCAACGTGAGTTCCGTGGTTGCTCTGGATGGGGAATACGTCGGGATCCTTGTCGGCATAGTCAAAGCCGTAGGGAACCTTACCGCTGATGTATACGTCGGATGCGGTGAGTCCGGAGTGGAGCTCGCTTGCCGCCGTATCGCCGATAAGAGCAGCAACCTCGTCAAAGGTGAGTGCCCAAGAGCCCTCGGGAGATCCGAAGTTGAGTGCGGAGAATGCGGTGTGGTAATAGTCAAGGCCGGTATCAAGAACCGCAACTATCGTTCCCGTTCCGTCATATCCGAATCCGGTGGTATCGAAAATACCGGTGTCGAACGCGTTAACGTCGTTTTCAACAAGCTGAGTCTCAGCTGCGTTGTAAACCTCACCTACAACAACGGTAACACTGTCGCCGAGGATCTCGCACACCTGCACGAAATCACGCGCCTTAACGGTGATCTCGAAGCCGTCGAATATTGTGTTGTAAACGTCACCCGAAGTGTAGGAAACGTTCTTTTCGCTGAGTATGGACTTATACTCCTGTGCATTTGCCTCTATCTCTCTTACAAGATCGTCAGCCTCTTCGGTGAGATAGAAGTCGGTGAATGAAAGATCGGTGTTGGATGCATTGTAAGCATCAAGCAGCGAGGTCTTGTTCATCTGAACGATAAGGGAAAGATCGTCGTCATCCCTTACTGTCGTGGGTAAACGGAGTACTGTAGTTCCGTTATAGTACTTCGTTCGGTCTACGGTGAGGTCACCGTCATAAAGACCGACGTAGGGCGAGGAGCCGAGGTTAAGTC
>JAZRLU010000272.1:0-8751 GCA_045647045.1 Eubacteriales bacterium | reverse complement strand
CCGCCTCGGCGCAAAGAAGGTATCGGTTGACTGGAGCTATCAGCCCCTTGAACGCCTTGCTATAAAATATCAGAAGGAAAGCGTGCTTGGAAAGCTTGAGGATTGGCAGCTTGAAAAATGGAAGCACCAGTCCGAGGTTCTGCCTGCGAAGATATTCCTCACATCCGAGGATCCCGACGGTCTTTGCGGCATTGATCAGGGTAAGGCGACCCGTGCAAGAGCGGCAAGATCACGCGCGATCAAGCCCTACAGACGCGCTATGGAAAACCGCTATCAGTGGTGCATTGCCGCTGTACCCGGTGAGGCTTGGGCAAAGAAGCTGTTCCCCGGTGTGCGAGCATCCGTTGCGATCGAAAAGCTTTGGGAGGCTATACTTTCCTGCTCCCGCGTTACGGATGATCCCGCAGCAGAATGGGACAAGCATAATGCAAATCTTCTCGGCAAGTGCGAATATCTCAACTCACTTGAGCTTCGCAAGCTTGTTTACAAATCAGCAAACGGCACGGATCTTACAGTAGGTCTTATCCCCGAGGCTCTTTTCCAGGGTGGCGGTGAGACTACTATAGGCGGCGTATACTTCAACCCCAACATCCCCACCGAGGAGGTATTTACCTCTCCTAAGCGCGGTGAGGCAGAGGGTATTGTTTACTCCACTCTCCCCCTTTCCTACGGAGGTGAGCTTATTGAGAACTTCTGGATGCGCTTTGAGGGCGGCAAGGTTGTTGACTGCGGCGCGGAAAAAGGCGAAAAGGTGCTTCGCGAAATGATCGCGTATGACGAAGGTGCGGCATATCTCGGCGAGTGCGCGCTTGTTCCCTTCTCCTCCCCCATCAATAAAACGGGCATCCTCTTCTATAACACACTCTTTGATGAAAACGCAGTATGCCACCTTGCAATCGGAATGGGCTTTACCGGCGTGCTTCGCGATTTTGATAAGTACAGTGATGACGAAGCGCACGCGCTCGGCATTAACGACTCCACACTTCACGTTGATTTTATGATAGGCTCTGCCGATCTCTCTATCAAGGGTATTGATAAGAACGGAAACGAGATCGAAATATTTAAAAACGGCGAATGGGCATTCTGATTTTATTTAAAATCAAACACAAAGGACGAAGAGCTTTAAAAGCTCCTCGTCCTCTTTTTCTTTTATCTGCGAGCCGTTAAGGTAGTAGAATGTGGTGGCTCCGTTAACGGTTTTGCTTGTGCGTATTCCGTCTTCGTTGTAGGTAAAGGTCATTGCCTTTCCGCCAAGCGTTGCCGAGGTAAGCTGCCTACCTGTCCAAGTGAAATTATATCGCTGTCCGTTGTAATAGCTTAGAGGATTTCCTATTTCGTCATATGTACGCTCTTATGCATTATATCTTGACACTTCATAATCAAAATAGAAGCACCAATCTACGGCTTATTTTTCTCGCCTTTTATCTTTTTTTCGATAACCACCGGATTTTTTGCTTGCTTAAGCCTAATCTTCAAAATTTCATCTGCAAAATAATTATAATTAGACATAAACATGTTTGTTTCAATGCGAATATGCTTCAAGTATATCATACATTTATATGATGATTTACAATCAGGATAATGATATCTCACCACACGCGTAATTTCACTGTATGAAATTGTTTTGGTAATTCTAAACAAGTTTGTATAAACAAACGAATCCTTATTAAAAACTATCTTAAAATTACACGAGATAAGGATCAGCCAAACTGCCATCGAAAGCATAGGCACAACACCAAAACACAGTAAAATTAATAGCTTTAACGACAGTGTAGGATCTTGTATTAAACACCATACTGTTAATGCAGAAAAAAGCACAAAACCCCCGATGCCAATAATGTCGAAGCCTTTGGAATATCTTAAAACGTTGTTTTCATTCGCTGCAGAATCTGCATTTAACAAAATCAGCATTAATATACCCGGAACAGCTATACCTGTTAGTGTAATCGAAAGGAATAGAGTAAGTTCGTCACTACCCATAACATTCCCCTTTCTTAGTATAATTGATTGGAGTTTGAGGCATCACCATAGAGAATGTATTTGACATTAAATATCTAACTGCCGATCTCCCAAGTTCTTTGGTATGGATGGCCAAGGAAGCAGCTTGCGAGTTTTTAGCTTTAGTTATAATTTTTTACCATTGAAAGTATAATACGCTCGGCTATACGCAAGCCATCGGCAGCTGATGATACGATACCGCCTGCATAGCCTGCCCCCTCGCCTATAGGGTACAGCCCTGCCACAGAGACAGACTCTCCGCTCTCACCGCGGATAATACGTACGGGAGAGGTGGAACGTGTCTCGGGACCGGTAAGGACGGCATCGGGATAAATGAAGCCGCCTTTCCATTTATCAAAGTCATAGATCCCCGCGCGAAGCGACTGTGTGACAAACTCGGGGAGATATTCCTCAGGCGCTGCCATAACCGTGCCAAGCGGATAGCTTGGATTTACAGAGCCAAGTGAGGTTGGCACGGTACAGTTAAGAAAATCTTCCATACGTACAGCGGGGGCGCGGTAGTCACCTGCGATTGAAAACGCGGCTTTTTCTATTTTTTGCTGAAGCTCTATGCCCGCAAGGGGGTGATCAGAGCCGAAATCGCTTTTAAATACGCTGACAAGGTGCGCCGCATTTGAGTTTTCGGCATCGCGCATATACTCGCTCATACCGTTTGTAACAATGCCGCCCTCCTCGCTTGCCGCGGCTACTACCGTACCGCCGGGGCACATACAAAAGCTATACACACTCCTACCTGAGGGAAGATGAGTAACGAGGTGGTAGGATGCCGTACCGACCTTTTCTGCCAGCGAAGCATCACCGTAAATAAGCTTATTTATATATTCTCTCGGATGCTCTATGCGCACACCGATACCAAACGGGCGCGACTCCATAGCAACGCCGTGTGAGTAAAGCATACCAAACGTATCCCTTGCGCTATGGCCCTGTGCGAGAACGACCGTATCTGTAGGGATAGATTCCCTTATCCCGTCTTTTTCATACACGGCGGCGCTTATCCGCCCCTCGCTTACCTCTATATCGACAAGGCGGCAACGGAACATAAAGGTAGCGCCGAGAGATGCGGCACGCTCTCTTATCCCTTTGACAAGGAGAGGAAGCTTGTCCGTTCCCAGATGCGCGCCGACCGTATAAAGGATATCGGAGGGTGCACCTGCATTTACGAACTCGGAGAGAACCTTATATTTATATTTATCCATACCGCCGACCTTAAGCTTACCGTCGGAAAATGCGCCTGCGCCGCCCTCACCGAACTGCACGTTTGACTCGGTATCAAGAGTGCGAAGGGTGTGGAAGCGAGATCTTGCCTCTTCTCTTTTTACGATATCGTCACCGCGCTCGAGTACTATCGGAGAAAGCCCTGCCTCGGCAAGCAGAAGGGCGGCAAAAAGCCCTGCAGGGCCTGCGCCCACAACAACGGGGCGCTCACCCTTTACGGTGGGGACGGAAAACTCATAGCTTGGGCACTCAAAGACCTTCTTTTTCATTTTTAAAAGCCCTGCCTCGCGCTCATCCGAAAACGCGATACCGAGGGTAAGGGCATATTCGGCACGCTCGCCAAGCTTTAAGGTGCGGCGCAATATTCTTATCTCACCTATCTCGCCCCTATCAACGGGCAGGCTTTGGCATATGGCATCCTTTATATCCGAGTCGGTATAGCCTATGGCTACCGTTACGTCCGTTTTGATCATTTGTTGCTCCGTTGTTTTTGATATTTATATTTTATCACTTTCATTTCGCTTTTGCAACCTTTAGTGAATAAAAAGAAGGAATTTTGCAAACCATAGGAGCATAGAAATGCCGATTTCGGCTTTACTTGGAGGATATGATGAAAAAAATCGTTTCAATGCTTCTTATGCTTATTATGCTTTTACCTTGCATTAGCTCTTGCGGCAAGGATGAGGGCGAGATCTCCGTGTTTTATTACACGTACAGCGATACCTATATATCAAGCGTGCGCCTTGCTATAGACAAGGAGCTTTCCGCGGCGGGATTACCGTATCATAATTACGATGCAAACAGCAACCAGACAACGCAAACCGAGCAAGTTGACACCGCGATAGCAAAGGGCTCAAGGCTTCTTATGGTAAACATTGTTGACACCGGTTCGGACGATGCGGCAAAGAATATCATTGCCAAGGCAAAGGCTGCCGATATACCCGTTATCTTCTTTAACAGATCGGTAAGCGAGGCGGTGGTATCAAGCTATGATAAGTGCGTTTTTGTAGGCACGGACTATGAAATGGCAGGTCATATGCAGGGCGAGCTTATCGGGCGCTATCTTACGGACAATTTCAATGCCGTTGACTTAAACGGTGACGGTAAGATATCCTATATACTCTTCAAGGGTCAGCAGGGTAACGCCGAGGCGGAGGCAAGAACAAAGTGGAGTGTTGCCGATGCCGCCGCCATGCTGAAGGACAAAGGCAAGGGCGAGCTTATATTTTACGATAAGAGCAATGCAGACGGATATCTTGTTGATCAAGGCGGAAACTGGTCTGCCCAGGCGGCAAACGATTATATGAAGACAGTGCTTTCCGCATATAGCGAGGCAGGCGGAAATATGGTGGAGCTTGTTATTGCAAACAATGACGAAATGGCACTTGGCGCAATTGCCGCGCTTAATGAGATAGGATATAACAAAAGCGGCGGTAAGACCATACCCGTGTTTGGAGTTGATGCAACGGAGGCGGCGGTTGCAAGCATAAACTCGGGTGCTATGACGGGTACTGTTAAGCAGGATGCAGAGGGTATGGCAAAGAGCATTACCGATATAGCAGAGAATATGATAGAAGGACGCGACAAGCTTCTTAATATCGACAAGGACAACGTTGTAGGCACGTGGAGAGTTAATATTCCCTACTCTGCTTACACCAAGGAGAACGGATAAATAAGTGGGAGCGAGGCTTGTTTTTGACGGCGTATGCAAGCGTTTTCCCGGTGTGGTAGCGCTTGACGGCGTTTCATTCTCTGTTGAGGGCGGCAAAACACACGCGCTGATGGGAGAAAACGGCGCCGGTAAGTCTACGCTTATGAAATGCCTGTTCGGCGTGTATTCAAGGGATGCAGGAAGAATACTTCTTGACGGCAAGGAGGTAAGCTTTAAAAACTCAAAGGAGGCACTTATGCACGGCGTTGCAATGGTGCATCAGGAGCTTAACCAGGCATCGAAGCTTACCGTGGCTGAAAATATGTGGCTTGGCAGAATGCCGCGCATTCATCCGCGCCTGCCCTTTATAAGCAAGGCGAAAATGATAAGCGAATCAAAGCGGATATTTGAAGAGCTTGGGCTTGATATTGATCCCGGGCAAACGGTGGAAAAAATGTCTGTTAGCCGCAGGCAGATGGTTGAGATAGCAAAGGCGGTGTCATACGGTGCGGAGGTTATCGTTTTTGATGAGCCGACCTCATCGTTAAACGGCGAGGAGGCAGAAAAGCTTTTTGCCATAATAGACAAGCTTAAGAGGGGTGGATGCGCCATAATCTATATCTCCCATAAGATGGAGGAGATCTTGCGTATATCCGACACGGTTACCGTTATGCGAGACGGAATGCATATAGCAACGAAGCCCGCAAGCGAGCTTACCACCGATGCGATAATCAAGCTTATGGTTGGGCGAGATCTTTCTGCAAGGTATCCGAAAAGAGAGATATCCCCCAAGGATACGCTCTTTGAGGTAGAGGGGCTTTGCGCTGAATATTCCGCCCTATGCGACGTTTCCTTCACCCTCAGAAAGGGCGAGATACTCGGTGTTGCAGGACTTGACGGCTCGGGGCGCACGGAGCTTTTGGAAAACATCTTCGGAACGGCAACAAGAAGGGGCGGCAGCATGCGCCTTAACGGTAAAAAGATAGAAAACGTTAACGCTGCCGATGCAATAAAAAACGGATTTGCATTTGTTACGGAGGAGCGGCGCAGATCGGGTATCTTCGGTATTCTTTCCGTGCGGGAGAATACCGTTATAGGTGCGCCTAAAAAATTCCGCCGCGGTCCCTTTATTTCCTCCGCGCGTATGCAGAGGGTAACGGCGGAATATATAAAGAAGCTTGGAATTAAAACGCCGAGCGATAAGACCGCTATACGCTCGCTTTCGGGCGGCAATCAGCAAAAGGTTATTTTTGCCAGGTGGCTTATACGCGAGCCCACCGTGCTGCTGCTTGACGAGCCTACGAGGGGCATTGACGTTGGTGCAAAATACGAGATCTATAAGCTTATTTGCGAGCTTGCCGATAGCGGGCGCGGCGTGATCCTCGTATCATCCGAGATGCCGGAGCTGCTTGGGCTTTGCGACAGAATACTTGTTATGTCCGGCGGCAGGCTTGCGGGAATTGCAGAGCGCGGCGACGGTGAGGAGCACATTATGACCTTGGCAACGAGGTTTCTTTAAGAGGTGTTTATGGGAGATAGAAAAGGCATAGGAGAGCGCATTGGCAGCGCCTTTCACGGTATGGGAAACGAGGTGAGGGCGAAGATCAACGCTTTCGGACAAAAATCACGCGAGGACAAGCGCAAGGATATTATTGATTTTTTGCTTAACAATGCAATGTTTATCATAATAATATTATCGATCATAGCAATAGCGATCGTGCGACCGCGATTTTTATCCGTAGCCTCCATAATAAATATCATTTCCCTTACCGCGGCAAAGCTGCCTATAGCGCTTGGTATCGGCGGTGCAATAGTGCTTACGGGCACGGATATTTCCGCAGGGCGTGCGGTCGGTCTTACCGCCTGCGTTGCGGCATCACTATTGCAAAGCGCGGGATATGCCGCCAAGATCTTTCCTGCGCTTGATCCGTTACCTATACCCGTGGTTATACTTGCCGTTATGCTTGTTGGAGCCGTTATCGGTCTTATAAACGGCTTTTTCGTTGCAAAATTCAAGCTGCATCCGTTTATAGTTACCCTATCGACACAGCTTATAATCTACGGCATTATTCTTATGTATCTGCAAATAGGCTCAAACGGCGGACAAACACTTTCGGGGCTTGATGCGAGCTATACCGATTTTATTGCAGGTCCGCTGTTTCGCATAAGCGGTATTGCCGTGCCGCGATATATTCTTTATTCCGTTATTATAACCGCCGTTATGTGGATAATATGGAACAAGACCACCTTTGGCAGAAATATGTTTGCGATCGGATCTAACGAGGAAGCGGCAAACGTATCGGGAATAAACGTGTTTCTTACGGTTATCGGTGTATTTGTGCTTGCAGGTATTATGTACGGAATAACCGGATTTATTGAGGGTGCGCGCATAGGCTCCTGCGCCTCATACACCGGGCTTAACTATGAGAGTGATGCGATAGCCGCCTGCGTTATAGGCGGAGTATCGTTTGTTGGCGGCACGGGGCGCATCGGCGGCATTGTGGTAGGCGTTCTGCTCTTGCAGATCATATTTGTGGGACTGAACTTCCTTTCTGTTGATCAAAACCTGCTTTATATAATAAAGGGAACGATCATTCTGCTTGCCTGCGCTATAGATATGAGAAAATACCTTGCAAGGAAATAAAGATGAAAAGACGTATTATATACGACGGTATTGCAATAGGAGTGCGCGGAGCATCGGTAGCGGTTATGCTGCTATCGGTTATCCTTGCGGTGCTTATTGGGGTTGCGCTGCTTACGTAAGAGCTTTAGCGTTATAAGGTATACCGCAAAATCTGCCGCGCAAAAAAAGAGGAGCTGCTTATCTTTCGCAGTTCCTCTTATATTTTACTGTTCTCGCTCGTAGGTTAGGCGGTACATAATGCTTCTGCCAACCTTACCTATCTTTTCTGCAAGCCCTACGGCTATAAGTATCTGTATGCCGCTGTATCCGTATGCAAAGCCCTTACCCACCGCGCGGTTAAAATCCGTGGCGGAAAACTCCGATGCAAGGGTGGGGGGCACAAGCACCTTATAATCCTCGGCGCTTGCAAGCGTTACGGTATCTACTATGGCATTTGGAATACGCTCGGCGCGCTCGCGCTTGCGGCGCCTTCCGAATGCCTTGCCCGAATCGTATCTGAACTCATCGGATTCAAGGAATACAAGCTTCACGGTTAAATTCGGAGAAGAAAGGAAGCTCCTTATATTGTAAAGCTCGTAAAAGCTATCGTATACCGTACAGTGCTTTGGGCTTTTTTTACGCGGTAATATTTCCCCGCTTTCGCGCTTTACCGTGCTTATATACTTTATTCTGTCAAGCGGATAAACAACGGTAACCGGGCATTCGGGCAAAAATCGCTCCAATTTCGGAACAAGCGCAGAGAGGTGACGGGTTTGTATTTCCGTAATCCCCTGTGCATTTTTTATATCGCATACCTTGCCGAGAAACTTTACCTCGTGCAAAGCTTCATCAGGCTCAAAATACAGCTTCAGTATACGGTGAAGGGATCTTTCGGAAAGTGTGCCGATCCCCTCTTCACCGTAGCCTTCACCAAGTACGCGGGCACGCGCGAGATCAAGCCTCTGCCGAGGTGTCATCTGCAAGCCTTGCCTGCGCGCTCTTTGAATAGTAGCCGCCGTAGCTGTAATACTTCTTATACTTTCCGCCGCCGGTCTTGGGATCGGTGTCGTTTACTACTATACCGATTATGTTACCCTCAACTGCAAGAAGGCGCTCGATAGCACCCTTGATGCCGTTGATATTGGAGTGGTTGCATCTTGCGGTAACGATATAGCCGTTTACTACGCTTGAAAGCACGCCTGCAAAGTCGGAGGCCAAGCGGTCTTAGGAAGACAATTAGGGG
>JAZRLU010000271.1:0-4424 GCA_045647045.1 Eubacteriales bacterium | reverse complement strand
GGTCTGCTCGGGCTCCTCGGGGAGCTCGGGCTCGGGCTGCTCTTCGCCCTCCTGCCAGATCGCGTAAAGCACGGTACCAACGGGTGCCTCGCTTACGTTTGCGGCAGTATAATCGGCGGTGTTGGAGCCAAGTACGGTCTCCCAGCCGATGAAGGTATAACCATCACGCTTGGGCGCGCTCATTCCACCGAGTGCATCGTGGTTTTCAAACGTGGTGTCCGTAACGGTTACGCAAACTACGTAGCTGTTATCCTCGGAAAGCTCGCATCCCCATACCACAGGGCGGTAGGAGGAGTTCCAATCCTCGTTCCAGTATGCCGCAATAGCGTCACCCTCGCAGTAGAGAGTAGCGGAATTCATACCGTAGAAGGAGTGCTTACCGAGAACCTCAAGCGTATCGGGAACGATAACGCTCTGAACGGATGCGCAGTTTCTGAATACGTAATTTCCTATAGTTTTAACGCTGTTCGGGATAACGATCTTGCTCGTGCCCGTGCAGCCGAAGAATGCAAAGTCGTCGATAAACTCAACGCCTGCGCCAATGCGTATCTCGTCAAGCGATACGCAGCCTCTGAAGGCATACTTACCTATAGAGGTAACGCCGTCGGAGAATACGATGCTTTTAAGAGACTCGCACTTGTAGAAGGAGTACTCGGGAATGGTGCTGATACGGGCACCGAATACAACGGATTTAAGGTTAGTACAGTTGTAGAAGGATCTCACGCCGATGCTTGTTACGCTATCGGGGATCACGATCTCGGCAAGCGATGTGCACTTGTAGAACGCACGGTCACCGATCTTCTCAACACCATCGCCGATAATAACGTCACCAACAAGGCGCTCGTCGCTGCCCTCGCTTACAAGATACATGCTCTCACCGAGGTTGCTGCAGCCAAAGAATGCATAGTCACCGATGGTCTTAACGGTGCCGGGAATATTGAGACCTACCATAGCAGAGCAGTTATAGAATGCGCTTCTGCCGATATACTCGGTTCCGTAGGGGATCGTGGTAATGCCGCCCTCCATATCGGTAAACCAAGCGTTTGCGCATCCGTAGAATGCATAGTCACCAATGGTCTTAAGCTCCGAGGGGAGTGTGTAGCCGAAGGTGTAAACGCAGTTGTAGAATGCACCTCTTCCGATAGTCTTTACACTATCGGGAATGATAACGTTACCGATTATAAGAGCCTTGTAGAAGCTGTAGTTTGCAATACCGTGAGTACCTTCCTTAATGGTGATACCCTCGTATACGTTGTTTTTAAGACCTACAGCCCAGTCGTCGATATAAACAACGTCCTGCGCGTTCTTGTACGCAAGAGTGTTGTTGAATGCGTAAGAGCCGATGGAAACAAGATCGTCGGGAAGGTCGATCTTGGAAAGACGCGAGCAATCCTGGAATGCATAGCTTCCTATCGTCTTTACGTTAGATCCGATCTTAACGTCGGAAAGGTTTGAGCAGGCATAGAATGCCGAGTCACCTATAGATACAAGCGCATCGTCAAAGATGACTTCCCAAAGAACGGGGCATCCGCCGAAGGAAAGCGCACCAACGTGCTCAATTCCCGTGAAGGATACGGACATAAGCTTGCTGCAGTTTGCAAATGCATAGTCACCGATACCAACCGTTCCCGCATTGGGAGTGATGGTCTCAATAGCGGTGTTCTTTGTGCCGATGATCCAGTTGCCGATATAAACGATCTCATCTGCCGCAGCGTAAAGCGCGGTTTCAAGGAACGCCTCTGCGCCAAGCTTGTTTATACCCGTGCCGAGAGTTACGCTTGCAAGAGCCGTGCAGCCCTTGAAGGCATCCTGCTCAACGGTCGTAGCGCTGTCGGGAAGGATAACGGCCTTGATAGTCGCACAGTTACCGAACGCGCCCTTGCCGATAGAGATAAGATCCGTACCGAAATCTATCGCGGTGATAGCCGCACAGTTGAAGAACGCGTACTGCTCAATGGTTTCAACCTTGCCGCCAAGAGATACGGTAGCAAGCGCCTTACAGTCGGAGAACGCGTATTCGCCAAGCGTCTTAACCGTGGAGGGCAGAGTAATAGAGGTCAGCGCCTCGCAGTTAGAGAATGCAAACTTGCCGATAGATTCAACCTTGTTACCTATGGTAACCTCCTTAAGTGCAGAGCACCAGGAGAAGGTGTATGCGGGGATAGAGGTAAGGGATGCGGAGAGCGTTACGCTCTCAAGCTTTTTGCAGCTCTGGAATGCATACTCGCCCATAGTGGTTACGCCGTCATACATATAAACGGACGTAATATCGGACTTAACGAATGCATTCTTACCGATCTCCTTTACGTACTCACCGAGAGTAAGAGAGGTGATCTTCTTGTTGTTTGCAAATGCCTTTGCGGCAATAGAGGTAACGGGCTTGCCGCGGTACGTACCCTTCATAACCACGTCACCGCTTGCGGTGCCTGCGCCGATAACCTGATATTCGGTCTTGTTGTTGATAAGCTTGTAGCGAAGTCCGGTCTCATGGGCACGATCGATCTCGTTGCTTACCCAAATGCTCTGAACCTCGTCTGTTGCGCCAACGGCACACACCTTAACGGTGTAAGTGCCCTCCTCAAGATATTCAAGGGAGAAATAGTTAGCCTTTGTCGATTTAACTCTTTCCTCGCCCTCAACCTGTATGGTGTAGGCTCTTGCGCCCGGCACCTTGTTCCATTTGAGCGTCTGTGTATCAACGTCAAACTTGAAACCGGTGGGGGCGGCAAGCTCCTCGGAGCAAGAGGTCATAGAAAGGAGACAAACGACAACGAGTGCTGCTATTGCCAATGTGGCAATGATAATTCTTTTCATTACGGTATCTCCTTTCTCTTATTTATTCTTTGCCATAGCGGCTCTGGCCTTGCGATCGTTTACGATCTCGTGAGGCCACTTCCACTTGAACTTACGTACTGCAATATCAAGAAGGAACAGAACAAGTGCTATGATCATGAACGCGATCCTGGGATCAACTACGCGGTGAAGGTACTTAACAGAGTTCTCAAATACCTGCCAGCCCTCTGTGATAAGAGAACCGTTTGCGCTTGCGGCAAGATTCTGTATAAGCTTGTATGCCGCATCCTGATCGCGGAATGCGTTGTATTCCTGAGAATAGGAGAGTGCTTTGTATACTGTTGTGGATGCAACAACGCTTGCCGTGCCGAATTCATCGGTAGCCATCTTTCTTACCTCAACGATGTGAACGCCGGGTACCTTTGCCGCGAAGGAAAGGCGAGAGTAGCTGTCGTTCGGTCCTGCGGTGATTGTCTTTATCTCACCCTCAGCACCGGGCTCGGTGATAATAACCTCAACGTATTCGTTTTCTTCAAGATCGGTGAATACGTTAAGCTGGGTCGTGTAGTTGCTTCCGCTTACCGTTGCCTGAATATCCTTAGGCTTTATATTCTCGGTCGGGAACAGGGAAACGATAATGTTGTTGATAATGGATACACCCGTATCGGATGCAAGGAATTCACCGGACCAGGTTCCGTTAAGGTCGCAGGCAAACGTACCTACGCTACCCATACCGTACTGCCACTGTGTGTAAATGGGAGTGTAGTCACCCATAAGCACAACGGTTGCATCGGGCTTTGCCTTAACGCCGTAGAAGCCGTCAAGGGTGGGAACGTTGTCCTGGGAGATGCCGTTTGTTATAGAGGTAGCACCGCTGATGGTAGGCTGGAAGGTTGCGTAGTTAACGTCCTTGATCTCGGGTACCATAAGGTCCTCACGCATGATGGTGGGAACGCTTTGGATATCCTGCGCATCGTGGAAGTTATCTGCAGGGCAGCCTGCATGATCCTCAAGTGCGTCTATCATCTTGTTCTGTGCAGAGATAGAGCACTGAATACCTACGATAGAAACGGTAATGCCAAGCTTGGCATTCTCTTCAAGCCAATACTCGTAATCAGCCTCGTCCTCGGATGAGGGCTCACCGTCTGTTACGATAATGATGTGGCGTCTTTCAACGGTGGTAAGTGCGGAAAGTGCCTGACCTGCACGCTTAAGCGCGGAGGAGAAGATCGTTCCGCCGCCGCCCTCGATTCTATCGATAGCAGCAAGGATCTTATCACGCTGGGGACGGGGTGTAAGCTCGATCTCCTCATCGTAATCGTCACCGAGAGACATGATACCTACGTAGTCACGCTCGGTAAGAGCATCAAGGCAGGCCTCTGCACCAAGCTTAGCCGCGCCAAGCTTAGAGGTCTCCTCGGGTGCACCGGAGGAAGGATCGTACATTGAACCGGAACGGTCGATAAGGATCATAACCGCAACGGGGGGAGTGTAGTTGATAACCTCAACGGGAAGCATATCCTGATAAGTCGTACCGTACATATCGTTTCTTGTGTACGCGTTTGCAGTCCATTCATCGTCACCGGGATCGGAATCGGGATCGTTACCGAAGTCGGGTCGTAGCCATGTCG
>JAZRLU010000270.1:0-2443 GCA_045647045.1 Eubacteriales bacterium | reverse complement strand
AAAACAGCATATAATATAAATAGTGATAGGTAACCTTGCGTTGGAAAGGGTCAATGTGTAGCCGCACGTAGAAAATGGCGTGGACATAAGGCAAGCCCAACTATCTATTCAAAGAAGGCACGTTCAATGTGCCTTCTTCTTTATTTACAAGGAGGATTTTGAATAATAGAAATCCTAAATGATGAAGATCTCAAAAGATATTGACTTTTAAAGAAAAATAGAATATAATACAAACGAGCAGCAGTTTGAACCCTTGTAAGGGGAATGTAACACCTGCACACGTCAAGGGGATGCGTTTATCGCGTTACCCTTGACTTTTTGTCTAACAAAGGTAAATAAACGTTTTGCTTTTGACTTTGATATTTTAGACTTTACTTTTACATCACGGTGCGCAAAATTTATCTTTAACTGTTGACTTTTAAAAAAGTAAATGCTATAATATACAAGGAAACGGCAGGTCTGCCTCGCAAGAGGATATGTACCACCGCACGTATGTGCACCGTTTCTTTTTATTTTTGATACATACTTCAAAAAAAGAATTGTATAGCGCGATACAAAATCTTATCGAAGAAAACCTTACTGCAGAAAAAATCTGCGAGTTTTCCGTAGAGTATTGACTTTTGCGGAAGGTTTTGATATAATAGATAACGTAAGCAACACAAAGTATTTTGAGGGCTCACTTGTGAGTATTCTTGAAGGGTGTTGCTTACTTTTTTATACCTTAGGCATCTTCCATGGATATTTCCAAAAACTGAAATCTATTCAAAGAAGGCACGTTCAATGTGCCTTCTTCTTTATTTACAAGGGTGATTTTGAATAATGGAAATCGTAAATGATTAAGATCTAAAAAGATTTGCTGTCATAGATATGTTTGACATCATTCTTTATACATTCAGAGTAATTTGCAAAAGATATTGACTTTTAAAAAAGTAAATGCTATAATATACAAAGAAACGGCAGGTCTGCCTCGCAAGAGGATATGTACCAACGCGCGTATGCGCACCGTTTCTTTTATTTTTGATATTTTTTAACCGTATTTTTGTCTTTAGGATGAATACGGTATTTTTTTATCTGCATCCACAAAAGCATCCGCACGGTTGAAATATCGCACACACGACGGTAAAAATGGCTTTTTTGTTGACTTTCCCGTGCGCGTGTGATATACTTATTAAGTTGTGAACGAACTTCCAATTAAATTTCACACACAGGAGGCATCATTGAAAAATTTAACCGTTTTCCTGAAGGGATACAGATGCAAAAGCGTGCTTGGACCGCTGTTTAAGCTGTTTGAGGCAACTCTTGAGCTTATAGTTCCCCTTGTTATTGCCGCGCTTATCGATAACGGCATACATGCCGTGGGCGGTGCGGATAAGCCCTATATAGTAAAATGCTGCATTATTCTTGCGGTGCTTGGCGCTGTAGGTCTTATTTTCTCGGTTACCGCACAGTATTTTGCGGCGGCGGCATCCTGCGGATTTACCTCGGGCTTAAGATCGGCACTCTTCTCCCACATACAGTCCTTATCCTACAGCGAGCTTGATAAGATCGGTACTTCAACCCTTATCACGCGTATGACGAGCGATACAAACCAGGTGCAGACGGGACTTAACCTTACGCTGCGCTTGCTTTTAAGATCGCCTTTCGTTGTGTTTGGCGCTATGATAATGGCATTTACGGTTGATGCACCGAGCGCGGTAAATTTTGTGGTTGTTATTCCCCTGCTCTCCATCGTTGTATTCGGAATAATGCTTATATCCATGCCCCTTTACAAGAAAACGCAAGCAAGGCTTGACTCCCTTGTATCAAAAACGCGTGACGGTATCGAGGGCGCAAGAGTTATACGCGCTTTTGCCAAGGAGGATGACGAAATACGCGACTTTGAGGCGCGCAACGATGCGCTTACCGATATGCAGAAATTTGTTGGTAAGATATCGGCACTTATGAATCCCCTTACCTTTGTGCTTATCAATGCGGCGGTAATCGCGCTTATATACACGGGCGCTTTGCGCGTTGATAACGGCGACCTTACGCAGGGACAGGTGGTTGCGCTTTATAACTACATGTCACAGATCCTTGTAGAGCTTGTTAAGCTTGCAAACCTTATCATCAGCATAACGAAGGCGCTTGCATCCGCAAACCGTATATCGGCGGTTCTTGATACCGAATGCTCTATGACGTACGGCAAAGAGGAGCTTGTAAGCGTTGGATCGGGCATTGAATTCAGCGGCGTTTCGCTTGCTTACGGCGGCGCGCAGGACAGCTCGCTTGAGGATATATCATTCCACGCAGGGCGCGGGCAAACGATAGGAATTATCGGCGCTACGGGCTCGGGTAAATCCTCGCTTGTCAATCTTATAGCACGCTTTTACGATGCAACCGAGGGCTCGGTTACAATAGACGGAAAGCCGATATCCGCCTACACCAAGGAAAGCCTTGGCAAGCG